>NZ_JBSXOQ010000106.1:0-15374 GCF_056859495.1 Sphingobium sp. L-44
AAGCTCGGCGCCTGCATGGACGATGCCGAGCACGACGTGGTCGCCTACATGACCTTCCCCGAGCAGCACCGGGTCAAGCTTCACAGCACCAACCCGCTGCAACGCCTGAACAAGGAAGTGAAGCGCCGCGCCGATGTTGTCGGCATCTTCCCGAACCAGGACAGCATCATCCGCCTCGTCGGTGCCGTCCTGCTCGAGCAGAACGATGAGTACCACCTCCAGCACCGCTACATGGAGATCGAGGGCATGGCCGCCCTTGCCACACCCATAACCGAGGAGGCTCAGCCGCTACAGATTACACCCAAGGCCGCCTGAAAATGCAGCCCGATGGCCAGCACCGAAATTACACCACATTGACGGACGTGACCTCCAGGGGCACCTTGAGCTCCGCGCTCAAGCGCCTCTCGTGCACGCCGGAACCTAGATTCGGTAGCGAGAGGCTCCTGCTGGCTCAGGATGTATGAGGGCTTCTTTCCCAGCGTTGGGCGCTTGTGGAGCGGCGCATCGTTGATCCACCGCGTCAGCTCTTCGTACGCGATCTCCTCGTTCTCGGGCTTGCTGAAGTCGATGAAGATACGGCTTCCGTAGAAGGTGGGGACATAGGCGTTGCCAGCGTCGTCGACCTCGGTGACCAGCGCCGCATATTTGTTCTGGTCAGCCTTGCGGTAAATTTCCGGCGTCAGGATCTGTGTTTCGGTGCCGACGCCTCCAGCGCGCCCGTCCGACTTCTCCTTGTATACCCTGTCGCAGACGATCAGGACCTTGGTAACCTGTGGATCGGTGATCGACTGCTCCATGAAATGGATCGGGTCGTGGCCGGGCTTGAGGTCCCAGTCATCAAGGATGACGTAGACCCCATCCTCCATAAGACGTTCGGCCAGTCCGCGCACCCATGCCTTATGCTCCGGCGATGACCACGAGTAGGAGATGAATGCCTTCCGGTCCACCTGCGCCACATCCTCTGCTGACAACAACGCCTCCTCGATAGTTGAGCCAACGTGGTTAATCGCGAGGGATGGTCATTGCTAGCAGTACGGAAGCTGATTGCATTAGGCAGCGTGGCGTTGGGAGCGCTCGACCATCATGCTGTACAACGTGAACAGGGTGATTCGATCGACAGCGTCGAGTGCTGAAAGGTCGAGTTCAACAGACTGCAGCCGGGCCGTAATCTCGGCTTCGCTGCCCGCCCTGCTGCCGGCAGCCCATATTCCAATTGGACTCTTCAAGTCGACGCGAACCGCAATCCGTATCAAGACTACGCAGCAAAAATTCCAAGCGCTCCCAATTGTGCGCTGTGGCGGACGACAGAGCCTCTCTCAGGCTGACGCCATCGAAACCAGGTAGCTGATGAGATCGGCCAAGCGCGCCTTGTCGGGCGAGTATCTTATTGACCGCCCTTCGCGCACCGAGGTGACCAACCGGGCAGCCGACAGGATCGACAAGTGGCTGGACAGCAGGTTTGCAGGCATGCCCAGGGCTTCAGCGAGCTCGCCTGCGGATGCCTGCCCCCTTTCGACAAGGAGCTGAAAACAACGATGCCTGGTGGGTTGCGACGCTAATCTACGCCGCGAGTTGTGCCGGATGTTCTGACGACGGACAGGATTGGCAATCCAGCAAGTCCCGATACCTCCGACGTCGCTGCAAGGCGTGCGCGGGCTAACCAGATGTCGCGGGCCGGGCTGTTCGTAAGGCGGCCGTCCAGTCGTCCAACGAGCAACAGCGGGGCAGGGGAGTGGGGCACAAAACAGTCCTATCAACGATCTCAACCAAAGTCACTGGTTGGTTGGTCTTCGCGCTATCGTTGTATATCGAACATACGATAATTGCACTTATCATACATTCTGCTTCGCGTTGGAAAATCTTTGGACTGAGTAGCGCGGCGGAGCATTGGTGAACACGGGGGCAAAATCTAAACTCGGACGCACCTACTGTTCACGCGCCATATGGCCGATATTGTTGCGATGTCATCATGCGGGCAGTCCGTTCATCAAAGATAGTTATTCTCCGACGAGTTGCTGGCACTGCCGCCTACGCCAGACCGTGTCACGCACGCGCTGCCCCTTATCGAACACGACCTTATATTGGCACACCAAATAATTGCCTGAATTTTCCATCTTAAGCTGGAAATCATAATCCCACTCCCCCCGCCGCCGCTGGAGTGGGGCACCCAGCAAAGTCTGCACTTGTGCCTGCTCAAGACCGGGCGTGATGGTCGCGAAAAGCTTAGGTTCGGCAACGACACCATGGCGCACGAACGGCTCATGCAGTTGTCTAGGACCGATATGCACATCGCTATAGCTAAGCGCGGCCGGGTTGCTCACTCGGTCCACGGGATTGGTTTGTCGTGCGTGAGCGATGCCGCCCATTGTGGCGGTTTGAAGTGCGACCAGCACCGCTGCGACGGTGGATGAAGTCGTCATTTTGTCCATGATTTGATCCTTTCGTTCGTTCTCAGCGCTCGCGCATCGCCTCGCGCGCTTTATTCAGAGGCTTGGTCAAATAATCCCACACGGTTTTTCGACCCGTGCGGATGTCGGCTGTCGTCACCATACCCGGCGTGATCGGTAGCCGGCGACCGGCCTTGTCGGCCAGCACGTCGGAATTAGTCCGTAACAGCACGCGGTAATAGACAATCTCAGGTTTGATCTCGTCGCGCAGCGTGTCAGGCGTAATAGTTTCCACTTTGGCTTCCAGGCCGCCATAGATCGAATAATCATAGGCCGTCACTTTCACCAATGCGCTCTGCCCGGGGTGGATAAAAGCAATGTCGCGCGGAGAAATACGGGTTTCGACGAGCAGTTGATCGCCCATAGGCACCAGCGTCATCACCAAGCCGCCCGGCGCGATGACACCGCCGATCGTCGTCACGTCGAGGCTTTTCACGATGCCGCGCACTGGCGCGGTCAACGTCGTGCGCTCCAGCGCGTCCGCGCGTCCGCGTACGACCGATTCCAGCGACTTCACGTCAGCATCGGCCTTGGCCAGATCCTCGCGGCTCTTCACCATATAGCCCGAGCGTGCATCGTTGAGCTTCAATTCCAGATCGGCCACCTGCCGCTGCAAACGGATCAACTCGACGTTGCTCGCCGCACCACTGCTCATGAGTGACTGGGTAATGCCTAGCTCGCGCCTGGCCAGGGTGAGCGCCCGACTAAGACCGCTCACTGTTTCATTCAGACTGGCGCGCCGTGATTGGAACAGCGCCGTCTCCGTGGCTTTGAGCTGCGGCCACTTGTCCAACTCTGCCGGAAAGGCAATGCTGGATTTCCCTGCCACTTCGGCCTGCAGGCGCGCGCTCGCGGCCAAGGCCGCCCGATACCGCGCGGCAGTTTCCTCTACACTGGATTCGCCCCGCGTCGGATCCAGCTGCGCCAGCACCGCCCCCTTTTCAACAATCTGACCCTCGCGTACATTGAGTTTAGAGAGGATGCCGCCTTCGAGCGTTTGGATGACCTGCTCCCGCGAACTAGGAATAACCTTGCCAGTCCCGCTCGACACCTCGTCGATCTCGAAAAACCAGGCCCAGGCGAAGAAGACTGTCAGGAACAGGGCAACCATCCACACGATACGGGTCGAACGGGTCGCCCGCATTTCGTTATGGTCGGCCAGATCGGGCAGGCCCGGGCCGTTTTTATCGAGCACAACGCGGCGCAGGGCAGTCGTGATATGACCTATCATGCCTGCTCCCCTTGCTTCCGGGAGATCGAGGGAACAACCAGACGCGTCTTTACCGGCGCACTCGGCGGTGTTGGTTGAGGATCACCGCGAAGCGTTGCGAGAACCTGCTCCTTGGGACCGTCCATCACGATAGTTCCGCCATCGACGAGGATCACGCGCTCGACGGCATCAAGCGCGCCCATGCGGTGCGTTGCGATAATGAGCGTGTGCTCTGTAGGGAGCTGGCGCAGGCGTGCGATGACATCACGCTCGGCCAGCTCGTCCATAGCAGTGGTCGGCTCATCCAGCAGCAGCACGCGCGGCTCGCGCAGCAACATGCGAGCCAACAACACACCGTGCCGCTGACCACCGGACATACCCAGACCTCCTTCTTGTACGGGGTGGTCCAACCCTAGCGGAAGTCGTTGTACATAGGTCCACGCCCCCGACGCCTGCAGCGCCAACAGAAGCTGCTCATCGCTGGCAAGCGGCGCGCCGAGCTTCAGATTCTCGCGTAACGTGCCATGGAACAGACGGGCATTCTGCGTCAGCAGATTGACATCGCGACGCACGTCTGCGGGGTCGATATGGGAAAGTTCTACACCATCGAGCAGTATCGTTCCGCTCACCGGTTGCATAAGGCCCGACAACCCTTGGAGCAGGGTGGATTTGCCCGCGCCGTTGCGACCCAACACAGCGACCCGTTCGCCCGCGCGGATCGTGAGCGCCTTGACCGCCAGAGCCGGTGTTTCGCCATCATAACTGAAAACAGCGCCGTCCAGTTCGAAACTGCCCCGTAGAGCTGGGCGATGGACACGTGTAGTGTCGCGCGGATTGTCGATCGGCAGCTTCATTAACTGGTCGAGCGATTGTGCCGCGATCTTCGCCTGCTGCCACCGATTGAGGACGGTGGTGATCGACGAGAGCGGCGCGAGCATCCGGCTCACCAATATGCTCGCCGCGACGAGCACACCGGTGCTCATTTCGCCCATCATCACCGATGGCACGCCGAAGAAAATCACGACAGCGAATGCAGCGCCCTGCACCGTCTGCATCCAGTTATTGAGACGGTTAAGCAGATCGCGCAGCAGCAGGCCGGAATCGGCATTGACCGCGTTGTAATGATTCCACTGGTTCTGAAAGCGCTGTTCAGCCTGTAAGACCTTGATGTCCTCGATCCCTTGGACGGCCTCTACCAACATCGCATTGCGCAATGATGCTTCCCGCATCCCAAGCTGCGCCAGATCACGCAGCCTGCGCTGGGAGAGCAGACTGGGGATGAGCAGCAGGAAAAAGGCGGCCACCGGCACCACAACCAGCCAACCCGCGATGAACCAGAAGATAATACAGAAAAGGAGGAAAAAGGGCAGATCGGCCGCTGCGGCGATCGTCGTCGAGGTCAGCATGTCCCGGACGGGTTCCAGCTCGCGGATCTGCGAAATGAACATCCCCGTCGAGCGCGGCCGGGCGCTGTTCCGCACCCGCAGTGCATGACCGAACACGCGATCGGATATTCGCAGATCGGCCCGCTTGCCCAGCACATCGGTGATCCGCATCCGGGCGTCGCGCATCATCCAGGCGAAGATCAGCGACAGCATGACCCCGCCGAACAGCACATAAAGCGTCGGCATCGACTGCGCCGGCACCACGCGGTCATAGACCTGCATCGAGAAGATCACACCCGCAAGCGCCATCAAATTGGTGACGAGTGAAGCGATCAGGATGTGGGCATACGGCCGCCAATCGACTAGCACCAGACTGCGCAGCCAATGCGGCTCGACCGGCGTGATATAGTCGTCCACCCGCGCATCACGGGTCGATTGCAGCGGACGGAGGATTGCCAGTGATCGCACATGAGGCTGCAAGTCATGAAGGCGATGCGTGACTGTCGCACCGCTGTCCCCACTCAACGCAAGGGTAAGCCCCTCCTCGTTCATGGCAGTGACCACGGCCACCTGTCCGCCGTCCAATTCCAGAACGACCGGCAGACGCCAAGGGTTGAGATTACCCAATTGAGGCTGAAGCAGTTGCAATGACAAGCCGGCCTGCCGGGCCATCTCGCGAGCCTGCTCGACGACCGACGCCCGCTCACTCCAGTCTGCCGCGAGCCGGATATGCTCCGCCGAGGCATTTAGCTGGTAGTGCGCCGCGACAGACAAAACAGCGTCACGCCAACCCGTGCGAAGCCTTTCCGCGACAGCCCTCTCGCCGTCCTGTTTCGTCGTATCGGTTTCCAACGCCGCCGCCTCGTCCAGTGGGATTTGGCTATCTTCTTTCGTCATTCGCCCCTCCCGGAAATTAGGGGACCAACGTTCGGGCGAACATTCTCCAGTCCGAAGGTACTCCGCATCCGATCGCTAAAATAAAGGCACTGCGCGCCCAGACGGTATTGCATATGAGCTCCTTGAGCCTGGTCGATGCGGGCGCTGTTATATTCCTGCTCGGCGTTGAGCAGGTCGAGCAGCGTGCGCGTGCCCAATTGCAGATATTGCTGCCGATAGAGCGCCCGCGTGGCGTTGATGCTGTCCACACGGGTTGTCAGCACCGGCGCTCGCTGCGCCCAGCCATCAGCCTGTGCCTTGGCGTCGGCAAAGCCTTGCAACATTTCGAGGCGTGCCTGCTGAACAGCGTCCTCGTAGGCGCGAAGCTGATGAATGGCGCCGCGTTCTTGCGCCTTTACGCGTCCACCCTGATAAAATGGCATGGTAACATTGAAGCCGATCTGACCTGTGGTGCGATATTCGCCGTAGAGCCGCGAACCGTTAGTCAATGCGTAGCCGACGCTGCCATCGAGTGTCACGGTGGGCAGGCCCTCCGCCTTGGCTATATCCAGATCGGCACGCGCCTGATCGCGGCGAGCGCTCGCCATGCGCACGGCGGGCGTATCTTCTTCAACGCCATATCGACAGGCGGCGCCTTGAAGGATCGCCGGTATATCACCGGTAATCACCACAGGCGTAGTGCGTCCGGTGAGGTGCATCAGGGCGAGACTGGCACGCAGCGCCTCCGCTTCGGCGCCGAGCAATTGCGAACGCACAGCTTCCACGCGGGAATTGGCTTGCTCCACATCCGAGCGCGGCGTCGCTCCCTTTGCGACACGCTCAGCGACCAGCGCGGTGATTGATTGGACAGCGTCGAGTTGCTCGCGCGTGATCTGGACGAGAAGCTGCTGCAAATGCGCGTCGATCCAGGCCTGAGCCGTGTTCAAGGCCACTTCGTCGGCCGCCTGCTCGACCTGTGCCTCACTGGCGCGCACCCCGGACTGGGCCTTGCGGACGTCACCCGCGACCTTCCCGAAATCATAGACCATCTGCGACCCGCTCAGCTTGGCGGTGTAGATGCCGCGCGAATCGTAGCTGCTGTTCCGATAGCTGTTGAATTGATTTTCAATTCCGCCGGTGATCTGAGGCCTATAGCCGGCCCTCGCGGCATCGACGCCCGCACGCGCTTGCTCCACCTGCTCTCCCGCGCCCCGGATGCTGGGGTGCGTTTCCACGGCGGCACGCACGGCATCGGCCATGTTCAACGGACGATTGTCTGACTTTTGCGCCGCAGCCACGCCGCCTACCCCCATCACCAGGCAAATGGCTCCGACAAGATGCCATCCGGCAAACGGCGCGAGAAGAAGGGATTGCAGGCAAGCTGGTTGCCTATGAGATGATTCTTTTCGAAGCATTACACAACTCAGGCTTGATACCGGCGCTGCCAGCCATCATCACTTCCGCCGCACGCTGAACTGGGCACGCGGCCTGCTCTTCTCGGGGGAAGGGCAGGCCGCGCATGTCACTTCAAGCCGCGTAGGACACATGGTTATTGTTATAGATGTCTTCATCAATCAGCAGTGTGACGCCGGCTGAACTGGTGTAGGTGACGTGATGATCCGTCACGACGCCGTTTGTGCTCCACTCGGATGCGCTCGACAGCACCACAGAATCATCGCCATCGCCATTGATCGTCAGCTTTCCGCTGTTCGATCCGGTGATGTTCAGTACGTCCGCGATCGACAGGCCACCGGTGATGCTGTTGGCACCCGTCGCTGACAGATCGACGACCTCGATGTTCTTTAGCAGGCCGGCAAGGTTGCCATGAGAGACATCCTCGCCATAGCGCAGCGCCACCGTATCGGTACCAGCCCTACCGTTGATGGCATGGCCGTCCCAGATGAGGCTGTCATTGCCTGGCGTCGCCAGCACCGGCGCCACCGCCAGTGTCATCGTATCCGACACATGGGCGGATTCGGCGCCGTTGGCGCTTTCGACCGTCCATGCTGTCACGGTTACTTGCGTTCCGGCGGTTCCGCTATCCTGATCGGTAAGCGCCGACGCCGCTTGCACAAAGCCAAGCGTCTCCAAGGCATCCTGCGACAAGCCGGTGATGGTGTAGGTGTCCGCTGCCTCGTCGTAGCTAACTCCCTCGATCAGAGCATCGCCCATGTAGAAGGCTGCGTATTCGCCCAAACCCTTGATCTGAAGCGTCGTCGTTTCTGTGCTGCCATCCGCAATGGTCGCCAATGCGGCCACCGGATCGGCCATCGACGCATTCAGATTAAGGTCGATAATGGCGCCTGCCCTGCCGAACGACAGGGTCGGATCGATCGTCAGGCCGTTGGCGACGGGTGTCACTGTCACCGTTCCTAGCGGTACGGTGTCCACCGTGGTCGTGGGCAGGCTGGCCTCGCCCGATTCAACCCCCAATGCGAGGTTGGACAGCTCGCCGCTCCAATGGGGCGGCGGCAGAATGGCGACATAGGCCGGTAGCGAGCCGTCGGCGGACAGCACCCAGGTATTGGTGCTGCCGTCACCACCCGCGTTCGAGGCCTGCGCCGCCAGCGTCGCGTCACCGGCATTATTGCCTACATAGAGCAGAAATCCGACCGGCAACCCTGACAACAGGATCGTTTTAATCGTCTCCGAACCGTCATTGTCGTTCAGTGCCACGGCAAGGCCAGCCAAGGCAATGGCATGGCTCTTGTCCGCCGAAAGCGGCTCTAGGCCCCCTGTGGCCTGGCTTTGCACCGCCACGCCATTGTTGATGATGATAACGTCGGCAGTGCCCGCGCCTGAGGCCGCCTCGATATTGCTCGCGCCGGTCTCCTGCGTTTGCGCCCAGGCAGTGAAGGTTACATCGCCCGGCTGAAGCACGGCGCCGCCTGGCAAGGTGTAGGTGAGTTCGACCGAACCACCCGCCGTGCCGACATCGATCACGTAATAATCCCCGTCCGGCACGCCCGCCACACCGCTGATCGAGCTCAGCACCAGCGTATTGCCCGCCCCATCTGTCACCGCGCCACCATCATTGCCGTGGGTGGAAACCTGCACGTAGAGCTTCCCATCGACGATCCGGCCAAAGGCTCCATCGATGGTATCCTCGGCGGTTATCGTCGCGGTCATCGCGGTCGCACCTTCTCCAATATCGCTTGTTACGACCGTGATGGCAGCCTGATCGGTCATCGGCGTGATCAGCATGTCAGCGCTGGTGTCAGCCTCGACGCTGGTGCCGCCGACGGCTGCAGCCGTCAGCCTTGCGTCGAAACGGAAATCGGCGTTGTTGTCGTTGCCATTTGCCGGGGGCATGATGGTTATGCCAGCCAGCAGACTATCCAGTGCCGTTTGGCTGTTGCCGCCTGCGGATACCGTCACAGTAGCGGTCCAGGTTGGCACACCATTGATCGTGGTCAGGATCATTCCGTTGACAGTCGATCCCGTCGGCAGATCGGTGATTGTGACGGTATAGCTGTAGGCCGTCGTCGCGTCAGGCGTGGAAACAACCGCATCGATCACGCTGCCGAGCGTGAACCCGGTGTCTTCGGTGCCCACTGCGCCATTATAGCGCCACTCATCAATGACGGGCGGTGCATAGGGTTCGCCATCGGCCAGGTTCAGCACCAGATGCCAATTGACTGAATCAGTCTGGATGCTGGCAGGCGTCGTCGCCGACTGGCCTTCATCCTGTGCCAGAACCGTCATTCTGATGTCGGATGCGTCGTTACCCGCACCCTTGCCGACAACAAACTCGACTGGCACGTCGATGCCGCCAGTGCCGATCGATTTGGCGCTGACGCCTTCATAGACGAGGAGCCAGCTGCCGGCGCCGATCTGCGAAGCGCCCGTCACGGTCACACCATCGGGCACGCCTTCGATCAGGACGCGAACCAGATGCTCGCTGCTATCGCTATCGTCCGAGGCAACATGCAGATTGACGGTGACCGAACCGCTCTGGGTAACCGTGGCAGTGTCCGGCACGGCATCGTCACCCGGCACGGCATCGACCGCCGTGCCCGTCGCCGTGACCATCGCGATATCGGTTATCGAGGCATCGACCGCATCGGTGACCGGGGTCGCTGTCAGCGCGAGCGAGCCCGCCTTGATCTCCGTAACGGCCGAAAGCGAGCCATCGCTCGACGGGTCGGTCACTTCGTAAAGGAATCTCAGGGCCCCCAGATCGCCGGCAAGATTTGGCGCGCCCATAGCCCCGAGGTTCGCCACATCGGCGGTCGGGATGACGAAATAGGATGCTCCACCGATTGTCGTGGTGGCTAGCCCCGCTGCGGACAGCTCCGTGCCGCTCAGGTGAAGCGTGTAGTCAGCGCCACTGGCATAATCCACCCGCACATAAGCTTTGCCCAGCACCTCGTCAGTATCGCCATTCTGGTGGACGATAGCGAGGTTCAACGGCGTAATCTGATCCTCGGCCAGCGTGGCGCTGGTGGTGATCGTGCCTTCGGGCGACGGCGTGACCGTAAAGCTCACATCAGTCAGGGTCGCCGTGCGAGAGTCCCCATCAACCTCGGTCGTAACGCCCGCTACCTTCAGATTCACCGTGCCGCTATAGTTGGAGGGCAGGACGATCGAGACATCGGCGAGTTTGTCGGCCGGAACCATCCACACGCGCTCTGCGCCAACCCCAGACACAACCGTCGTTGCGCCGGTAAGCGAGAAGCCTTCAGCAAGCCCCGTGATACGCAAGGTAACCGTTTCCGAACCGTCGTTGTCGGGGGACGTGACACTGGTCACCACATCGGAGAGCGCCACCTTATGGCCGCCGACGCTGTCCAGCGCCGATTCAGTCGCACTGTAGCTTGTGGCTGGCAGCGTCACCATCGCCGTATCGGCGACACCCGTGACGGAAACATCGATCGTTCGGGATACCGGAGCCGATGTTGAGGTGCCGTCAACCGATACCGCGCTCACCGTCAACTGGAAGTTCTCATTGCTGTTGGGCGGCGGAGCAATCGTCATCGGCGTACTGTTGCTGAAGTTCGCGATGGTGACCGAACCGCCGACGATGGTCAGCGGCGTGCCGCCATAGACGATCGTCGCACCCGCCGGGATTCCCGAGATGGTGACATTGAACGTCTCCGACGCATCAGAGCTGGTCGTCTTGATCGCCAGCGGAATGGCGGCGTCCTCAAGCCCCACCACGCGACCATTGAGCGCCATTGTCACTGCGTCGGCAAGTGGATCGAACCTGACCATGGTGAGGGTCGCCTCGCCGGAAATAGCCACGCTCACGCCCGAGGCACTGATGTGCGGCGGATCGAGCGGCAACAGGGTTACATCTGCATCATCGTCATAATCGACGGTTCCTGCCTGCACGCCGATCGTCAGCGTTCCCGCCACATCGAGCGGCAATTTCACTTGCAGCGTGTTCAGATACTGCTGAGGGACCCAGATCGCCTCGCCAATATAGGTCTGGGTCTGCCAGGTTACGCCGCCATCGGTCGAGTAACGGAACTGCGTGCCAATGACGCTGTCGCCCGGCGTATCGGATTGAAGCGTTGGCGAGAGCACAGCGTAGGTGAACTCGTCCGGGTCGGCATTGGACCACGGTGTCTGCAAATCATACCCGCCGCCAATGTTGGTGGCATTGGTGTAGTTTGTGCCCAGAGCAAACCAGTTGTCCTCCTGACCGGCCACCGAATAGACATGGTCGCCGACCATCGAGACATCAAAGATGCTGTCCCCGTCGCTGTCCTGGCCCACCTGCTCCGCGATGGGGGTGACAGTCACCTTGACGTCGCGGCTGACTGTCCGCGTATCGCTGACAGTCGCTCCGTTCACTGTGTTGCTGTCGGTCGTGGTGATCGATAGCGCGATGGTCGTGTCCGCGCTGCTGTGCGCTGGCGGCTTGATGGTGAAACCATCGAGGATCGCTTCACGTTGGGCTTCGGTCAGGCTGTTGTCGAAGGTGATGGTCGCGGCCGAGCCGGAGAGATTATAGCTCCACCCCGCCGAAGCTGTAGGCTGCGTCACCGTCCAGCCTGTCGGCACGGTGAACGCGACTGAGTCGATAGCTTCTGAACCCGTTCCTGCATCAGTGACGGTCACGCCCGCCAGGAATGCGACCGCGTTATCCTCTACCGTCGTCACGTTGCTGGCCGTGACGTCGCCAGCGACTGGAGTGACGTGCAGATTTAGCGTCACTTCGCTCGTCAGCGTAGCCGGGGTGCCCGCCGAATCTCCATCGGTATCGCGCGTGTTCAGCGTGATCTTAATGCCGTTGATATCGCCGCTGAAATCAGCGGGTGGCTTGATCGAGATCGCGGGGGTAGCCGACAGGCTGGCGCTTTGGGCGGATGTCACCGAACCAGAAGCACCTGCCGTATAATTGGTGCCGTTGATCGTGACGATGGTTCCCTGCGGAACACCGCTGACGGTATAGGAATAGCGCTCGCTGCCGTCCTGATCGGTAGTGGCGTTGCCATCGGTGTTGTTCCGCGCCGCAGCCAGGAAACTCGACAGATTGATCGCGCCATCCTCGGCGAAGGTCAGATCCGCGTCACTGGCATTGAGCGTCAATGTCGCGCCATCGGTCACCGCCTGCACATCTACAGTGATGGCCTGTGTGCTGGTGGCCCCGTTCACGCCCGGACGGATCACGCCCGCCGCATCGACCTCATAGCTGGTCGCGCCGACCGTAACGGTGAAATTATTCCCGCGTTCGGGCGACGGGTTAGCAACCAGCGCCTCAAATTCGGCCTTGGTCAGATAATAGACGCCATTGGCAGGATCTTCGGACGGAACACCGCTTATGTGATCTATATCGGTGAGGACGACCGTGATCTTCCCGCCGACCGGAGTCAGCGTCGTCGCGCCGGTGGACAGCGTGACGCCGGTCGCCCCGGTGCCGCCGATTGTCAAGGTGATCTCCCCGATGCGCTCGGGATAGTCGTTGTTGCCAGTCCCCGTGCCGGTGTCGGTGATGCCCGGGGCTTTCAGGCCCAGCGACACCGCGACATCTTCATTCGTGCTTACGGTCTTGTTCGCTTCTAAGCTCGGGGCGTCGGCGACCTTGGTGATCGCAAAGTTGAGCGCCTGGGTGATCGATGCTGATCCGCCTCCTGACTCGGCAATTGTGTAGGTGACAGTCGGAACATTGCCCGCATAGTTAGAAGCGGGCGTGAAATCGTAGCTGCCGTCTTCCTCGATAGTTAGCGTACCGAGCGTGTTGCCGTCCGCATCCCTAAGCGTGACTGTATCGCCGGGCGTATAGCTTTCCGACGTTCCATTGCCATCGGCGTCGACTTGGAAACTTGTCAACTTAAGGACATCATCTACATCCGAGACATAATCCTGCAACGTACCGCTCACGCTGCCGTCTTCAGTCAGAGTGACTGTGGCGCTGCCCGTGCCCACAAGGTCATCGTTCGAGCCGCTGACGGTGACGATGATGACCTGGTCGCTATAAGCGCCGAACTCGTCTCTTACGCGCGCAGTAAAGGTTTCCTGCCTGACGTCATCGTCATTGAGCGCCTGGGTGGCTGCGCGGGTGTTATCGAGGATATAAGTCCACGCGCCGGTGGTGGGGTCGATCGCGATCGTGCCGTACGCGCCATTTGCACTACCCGTAATGCTCCAGGCCTGCGTCGCGCCAGTGTCCACATCAGAAGCGGTAAGCGTCCCTCCGGCCGTATTCGGCACGCCCGGATTATCGGTCCCTTGTTCGGTCACCGCGCCAAGCGCTGCCGACGGCACCGAGGTGATGATCGGCTGGTCGTTCGTCCCCGCCACCCTGATAGTCAGAGTGCTGGTGCTGGTCGCGCCGTTGACGTCCACCACAGTGTAACTGAAGGTCTCAGTCGCGGTTACGCCTTGCCTAAGCGCTTGCGTCGCGGCCAGCGTGTTGTCGAGCGTGTATGTGAACGTCCCGTTCGTGCCGAGAACCAGGGAGCCATAGTTGCCGGCGAGGGCTGAGCCCAATGTCCCACCTGAGCCGCCGAAGCTTACCGCGGCGACCTGCAAGGTGGCCTTCTCACCGTCATCGACGTCGGTATCGTTGGTCAATACGTTGCCCGTCGCGGAAGCGGTGCCCGCAGTGGGCGTGTTACCGCCGTTGAGCACGCCAGATTCCGTGACGTTACGGCTATCGACGACGGCTACAGGCGAATCGTTGGTGCCGGTGATGGTAATGGCGACCTGGCGTGTATCCGTACCGCCCCGGCCATCGCTGACCTGCACAGTATAGGTCAGCGGAACTATGTCGCCCTCATTGAGCGCTTGCGTCGCCGGAAGCCCGTTATTGAGCGCATAAGTCCACGCGCCAGTTGTCGGATTGATGCTGAACGTGCCGTAAGCGGTGTTGGGAGTGCCGACGACACTCCAGGTCAGCGCGTCGTTCTCCACGTCCGAAGCGGTGAAGTTGCCCGATGCGCTCGGAGTACCCGGCACCGCAGCGCCACTGTCAAGATTACCCGCCTCGACAACCGCGCCCGATTGACCTCCACCGGCGATCGTCGGAGCATCGTTCACCGGCGTCACGGTGATGACGAGATCGGCTGTGTCGGTTCCGCCTTCGCCGTCGCTGACCGTGTAGGTCACCGTCGGCACAGTGCCGTTCCAGTTGGGCGCGGGCGTAAAGGTGTAGACGCCTGGGGTCGAGAGCGTGAACGTGCCCACGCCTGCGATCACCGCGCTATCGCCGGCAGCATAGGCTGTGCCGCCGATAGTGAACGCCGTCACCTGCAGCGTGTCACCATCGGGATCGCTGTCGTTGGTCAGTACGTTTCCGCTGACCGGCGTGTCCTCGAGCGTGGTGCTCGCATTGTCGCCGGCGGTCGGAGCCGGATTGGTCACTGCCCAGGTGAAGGTCTGAGCGGCTGTCCCGCCGTTACCGTCGTTCGCAGTCACCGTCACGGTGTACACACCGCCCGCGCCACCCTGGCTGGCCGAACGATCGACCGTGCCGCCAATGATCCCGGTGATCGGGTCGATCGTCAGCCCCGCCGGCAGGCCGCTGGCGCTGTAGCTTAGCGTATCGCCGTCCACATCGGCGAAGAAGCCCGACACGTCGAGCCCGGCTATGGTCTCGGCATCGATATCGGCTTGGTTGCCGATCGTGCCTACCCCCACCGGAGGATCGTTCACCGGCGTGACGGTGATGTTCAGGGTCTGGGTAAGGCTCACCCCCCAGGCCGGGTCGGTAACCGTGTAGGTCAAGCTGTCCGGGGCGTTGTAGTTGCGCGCCGGCGTGTAGGTGTAGGTCCGGTCGGCATTGACCACCACCGTGCCATGGCTCGGGTCGCTCGCGTTCGCGAACGTCAGCGCGCGCCCGCTGGTGGTGCTGTCGTTGGTCCCCACCGTGCCGCTGACCGGCGTGTCCTCCGCCGTGCTCGCGCTGTCGTCAGCCGCCGCCAAGTCCGTCACCCGCGTCACGCTGATGTTCACCCTCTGGGTAACGCTCTCGCCCGAGGCCGGGTCCGTCACCGTGTAGGTGAAGCT
>NZ_JBSXOQ010000107.1:0-6386 GCF_056859495.1 Sphingobium sp. L-44
TTGTGAACTCAGGGGATCCATTCGGCACTACGCCCGAGAGCGAGCGCAGAATGGACCCGGATCAAGTCCGGGATGACGAAGATGGAGAGGCCAGCATTTGCGCGTCAGCCGTCAAAACCCGACATCGTCAGGCAAGCGCAGCAAAGCCCTGTCCGTCTCGCCTAATCTCTGATCTACCCTGAGCGAAGCACCAGCACCGCCCCCTTCTCTCGCCCCGGCCGGAGCCCGCCACGGTCGGTGCCCCATGTGTCACCTCCCTGTCGCGTCGGCATGACCCAACCGGCGCGTCGGCCCGACACTGTCCTGACCCAGTTGACGCGCGACTGGCGCGCCATGGGCGCGTGGCGAGCGCGTATCCAGTGCAAACAGCCCCAAATGCCGCACGACACTGTGAACTTCGGCCCTGTCGCGTAGGCATGACCTTTGCCGATCCCGCATTATCGGCAATAGCCTTCCTCGCCCGGCTTCACGATCAGGCAGTCCTGCTTGTCGGCGAGATATTTGAAGCCCGTCTCCGCCCCGGTGCCCGGCCGAATGGCGAGATCGCGGCCATCGCGCACGAAGCGGATCGTCGCGCCATCGGCCAGGCCGCTATAGGTCGCCTCCCGGTCGAGATTATCCTTGTTGGCCAGCGCATAATGGCCCGGCTTCCCATCGGGCGCGGGCTGGATGTCGAGGAACAGCCCTTCCGGCCCCGTCCAGCGCCCGACCCATTCGTCGGCGGGCAGCGCCGCGCCTGCATTGTCCGGGGCCGCGACAGAGTCCGTATCCTCGATCGCTTCGGCATGGGGCGGCACGCTCGCATTGTTCGCCACCGCTTCATTGTCCACGCCCTTGGCGCAGCCACCCAGCAGCAATACCGCGCCCAGACCGGGCAGGATCAGGCGAAGGGCGGACGTGGTGGCGGGCTGTCGGATCATCCATGGTCTCCTTGCTGTCATGACGACAATATGCGGGGGAAACGGGCGAACCGGCCGGATCGATCCGCAATCGGGTCGAACGGCGCTTGCCAGCGCCCGTCATTTCCGCACAATGAGCGGCAACAGAATAGCATGTTCGGGGCGCCGGGTCGTCCCATGCCGGGGGGCAAGTGAGAGCGAAATTCGTACGGGAGTCCGCCGATGTCCGGCGGCAGGCACTGATCGACGCAACGGCAAAATGTCTGGCGGAAAAGGGCGTGGCAGGCACCTCTGTCCGCGCCATCTGCGCCGCCGCGGGCGTATCGTCGGGGCTGCTGACCCATTATTTCGAGGGCGTCGACGCGCTGATCCTGGCGACCTATCGCGATGTCGGGCAGCGCGTGTCCCAGGCGATGGACGATGCGATCGCAGGCGCGGGCGATGCTCCGCTGGACCGGCTACGCGCCTTTCTCCAGGCCAATTTCCGCGCGCCCGTGCTCGACGCCGACCTGCTCGCCACCTGGATCGCCTTCTGGAGCCTGATCAAGTCCAACGCCGATGTCGCGGCCGCCCATGCCGACATCTATGCCGCATCGCGCGCGCAATTGGAGGGGCTGGTCGCCGCCGCCGCGCCGGCCTTCTCCGCCGCGCAAGTACGGCTCAAGGCGATCGGCCTCACCGCGCTGGTCGACGGGCTGTGGCTGGAATATTGCCTGGACCCCACCAGTTTCAGCGCGGCGGAGGCGCAGCAGCTAGTCGAACAGGCAATGAGCCATGCCTTGCGGGATCAATGAGCCGTTCGATTAATCGGATAGCGTGTGATCGCTTTTATCTATCAACATGTCCGAGAAAACCAATTTCCCCCGAATCATCCGCTTCCCTAAACAGGCTTCGCAACAGCAACCCTAATCAAGGAACTGGATAGCCCATGGCTCTCATCAACACCCCCCTGCAGCCTTTCAAGGCAACCGCTTTCAAGGAAGGCAAGTTCGTCGACGTCACCGATGCCGACGTCAAGGGCAAGTGGGCCGTCTTCTTCTTCTACCCGGCCGACTTCACCTTCGTCTGCCCGACCGAGCTGGAAGACCTGGCCGACATCTACCCCACCCTGCAGGGCATGGGCGTGGAAGTCTATTCGGTGTCGACCGACACCCATTTCTGCCACAAGGCCTGGCACGACACCTCGCCGGCCATCGGCAAGATCAACTATTACATGCTGGGTGACCAGAATCACGACATCTCGAACCAGTTCGGCGTGCTGCGCGAAGGCGTCGGCCTGGCCGACCGCGGCACCTTCGTGCTCGATCCGGAAGGCGTGATCCAGCTGGTCGAAATCACCCCCGAGGGCGTGGGTCGCAACGCTGCCGAACTGCTGCGCAAGATCAAGGCGCTGCAGTACTGGACCAGCCATCCGGGCGAAGTCTGCCCCGCCAAGTGGGAAGAAGGCGCGGAAACCCTCGCCCCCTCGCTCGACCTCGTCGGCAAGATCTAAGCATCTTTAGGTGCTGACAGGCCGCCGGGTTCGCCCAGATTGAGGGGACCCGGCGGACCTTCAAAACGCTTTCTACAGACTTATCTTAGTTTCAACGGGGCTTTTGGGTCGCACCAATTCCCCGGACGGGCCGTCGCGTCTTCCCGATCGGGACGGCCCGCCATCTTTTCCACGGAGCCAGACAGACATGTTGGACGCAAATCTCAAGGGGCAGTTGAAGGCCTATCTGGCAAACATCACCCAGCCGATCGAGCTGGTGGCTTCGCTGGATGAAAGCGCCAAGTCGCGCGAAATGAACGAATTGCTGAGCGAAATCGCCGAGCTTTCGGACAAGGTCAGCCTTGCCACCGGCAACGACAAGCGCAAGCCCAGCTTCATGATCCGCCGCGTCGGCACCGATATCGGCGTCACCTTCGCCGGCCTGCCGATGGGCCATGAATTCACCTCGCTGGTGCTCGCTTTGCTGCAGGTCGGCGGTCATCCGTCCAAGGCCGCGCAGGATCTGATCCAGCAGGTCAAGGATCTCGACGGCGACTATGCGTTCGAAACCTATTTCTCGCTGTCGTGCCAGAACTGCCCCGACGTGGTGCAGGCGCTGAACCTGATGAGCGTGCTCAACCCCCGGATCAGCCATGTCGCGATCGACGGCGGCCTGTTCAAGGATGAGGTCGACGCCCGCAAGGTCATGGCGGTGCCGACCATCTTCCTCAACGGCGAACCCTTCGGCCAGGGCCGGATGGAGCTGGAGCAAATCGTCGCCAAGATCGACAGCGGCGCCGAGGCGAAGGCGGCAGACAAGATCCGCAAGCAGGATCCGTTCGAGGTGCTGGTGGTCGGCGGCGGCCCTGCCGGCGCGGCGGCGGCCATCTATTCGGCGCGCAAAGGCATCCGCACCGGCGTGGCGGCGGAACGCTTCGGCGGCCAGGTGCTCGACACCATGGATATCGAGAATTTCATCTCGGTCAGCCGCACCGAAGGGCCCAAGCTCGCCAGCGCGCTGGAAGCGCACGTCAAGGATTATGACGTCGAGATCATGAACCTGCAGAAGGCGGCGAAGCTGATCCCGGCCAAGACCGAAGGCGGCTATCATGAAGTCGTGCTGGAAAATGGCGCGTCGCTGAAGGGCCGCACCATCATTCTGTCGACCGGCGCCCGCTGGAGGCAGATGGGCGTGCCGGGCGAGGACGAATATCGCAACAAGGGCGTGGCTTACTGCCCGCACTGCGATGGTCCGTTGTTCAAGGGCAAGCGCGTGGCGGTGATCGGCGGCGGCAATAGCGGCGTCGAAGCCGCGATCGACCTGGCCGGCATCGTCGCCCATGTGACGCTGATCGAGTTTGACAGCCAGCTCCGCGCCGACGCGGTGCTGCAGCGCAAGCTTGCCAGCCTGCCCAACGTCAAGATCATCACCTCGGCGCTGACCACCAAGGTGAACGGCAATGGCGAACGGGTGAGCGGCCTCAGCTACAAGGACCGCAACAGCGGCACCGAGCATGATGTCGAGCTGGAAGGCATTTTCGTCCAGATCGGACTCGTTCCGAATACCGAATGGCTCAAGGACACGATCGCCCTCTCGCCCCGTGGCGAGATCGAGATCGACGCGCGCGGCGAAACCAGTCAGCCCGGCATCTTCGCCGCCGGCGACTGCACCACCGTGCCCTACAAGCAGATCGTCATCGCCATGGGTGCGGGGTCAACCGCAGCCCTGTCGGCCTTCGACTATCTGATCCGCCTGCCCACTGCCGAGGAGGCAGCCGAGGCAGCCTGAAAAATGCCCGCCTGAACCAGTCCCCCCTTCTGGTTTTCAGGCCAGCGAAGGCCGGTCCGTTACCCTGACGGACCGGCCTTTTTCCTATTTTCTCGTCCGAAATGCGCGGCGGCTCAGCTTTCGATCAGGTCGAGATAGGCGACGACATCATTGTCGGTGGCGAGGAACAGGCCGTCCTGCACCTCCTGCGGCTGTTGTTCGGCGACGCGCAGGGCTTCGCTCAGGGGGCCATACAGGATGGTCATCGCCGCGCCGTCGTCGCCCAGATGATAGAGGCGGACGGTCGCGCTGTCATAGGTGGTGCGCATGGCTCTTCCCTATCAGATCGGCGCGGCAAAGTCAGCGCCGGTCCTTCACCTTCATGCTGGAGGCAAGCTGGTTCTGGCCGATCCGGACGACATCGTCGGTAAAATTGGCGACGAAGGTCGAGCCGCGCGCCAGGCCCGGCACGAAGCCGGCCTTGTTCCCCTCGATCACCAGGGCGCTGCTGTCCTGCTCGCGGCCTTCCGGCGCGATGGTGATAAAGGCGGACCAATTATCCTTGTCCTTGCCCTGTACCATGTCGTTGCCGACGATCTGGCCGCTGGCGCCGTTGCTGAGGTCGATCATGTAATTGGTGAGATGGCCACCGCTATCGTCGAAGCTGTTGTCGCGGATATCGACCTGCGCGGCGCGGCTCTTGAGATAATGGCCGCCATCGCCCTGGTCGAAGCGCGAACGGGTGACGCTAAGGCGCGCGACCCGGCCGATATAGATGCCATGGGCGCAGTCGAGATCGCGGTCGCACCGGCCCAGATGGCGGAAAGTCGATTTGTCGATCTGGACCGTGGCACCGCGATCCTCGCCGGTCAGAATGCCTTCCTCGCTGTTGCGGAACAGGCTGTTACTGACGGAAAGATTGCCCTTTTCGAGGCGGATACCCGATCCATTGCCGTCAGGCACGCGCAGATTCTGGAAGATCAGGCCATCGACCATGGTGGCGCGTCCACGCAGCACCAAAGCCGCCTTTTCTTCGCAGATCGTGCCGTCGAAAATCGCACTGCCCGGCGTCGCGGCCTTGATCGTCACCTCGCCACCATTCTGCACCGCGCACTGGCGATAGGTACCCGGCGCGACGATGACCGTGCCCTTGCCATCACCGATCGCGCCGATCGCATCGGCGAGCGAAGCAAAGCCCCGGCCATTTTCGGCAAGGGTGAACGGGGCCGGCGCGCTCTGGGCAAAGGCCGACGCGGTGATGGCTGCCGACACCAGCAGCAGGGTCGAGAGGATGCGCATGACATCAAGGCTAGGCGCCGACCGCATCATAGCCAAGCCCCATAGTAAACCTGAAAGCACATGCCCCACTTTGGGGCAGGATTATTGCTAAGACGCTTACAGGGGTCCGGCGTCCCGAAAAGGCCGTTCGCCGTCGCCTGACCGTCGGCGAAGCGGCAGACCGCAACGCAATGACATCCTGATCGAACGCACCGCACGCCCGCCCGTCGCTTCCGCTTGCAGAACAGGAGATTGAGGCCGGCATATCTGACCGGTTGGCTGCCGTGATCGCTGTGGTGGACAAGTCCCCCAAAGGCAATATGAACCGCCTTGTTGCGGACCATGCCCTAATCGCGGACCTTACCCCGGATCGCATCGAAGAAAGCCAGCGGATCAGCTGGGTCCAGCGGGCGCTGTTGCCAGATTGAGACTTCCTCCAGCACCGCGTTGGTGATCGTGCTGATCAGGTCGAGGGATGCGTCGATCCCGTACAGTTCACGCAGATGACCGGTGATCTCTCTCGTACTCATTCCAGGCGCGTACATCGATATGATCTTGTCATCGAAGCCAGGGAAACAGCGCTGGTATTTAGCAATCAGCTGCGGGGCGAAACTGCCCGTCCGATCGCGTGCTACTTCCATCTCGATCCGCCGCCCGTCAGTCGTCACTGTCTTGCGGCAATAGCCGTTTGGGGTGTTGCCCCTTTGTTCGTCCTGGCCAAGATGGTGATCCATCTCCGCATTGAGCGCCCGTTCGGCAAACGCCTTCTTCTGGGAATCGAGCCGGCCGCCTTGGCTTAGCGCAGCCGCGGCATCAGTGTCAGCTAGACCGGATCGCCATTCAGGATTCACAAACGGCGTGATGTCTGATTCATGTGGCTCCGTGTTGAGGCGCGGAGCGGATGGATGGGGATCAAGCGGTATGAGCTAACCGAGGCGCAGTGGGCGAGGATAGCCCTTTTGCTGCCCGG
>NZ_JBSXOQ010000108.1:0-12225 GCF_056859495.1 Sphingobium sp. L-44
ACATGCAGATCGAGGGCATGGCCGCCCTTGCCACACCCATAACCGAGGAGGTTCAGCCGCTACAGATTACACCCAAGGCCGCCTGAAAATGCAGCCCGATGGCCAGCACCGAAATTACACCACATTGACGGACGTGACCGCGAAAATCTTTTGATGCGCGGACTGCAGGTGATGTCGACTATGGCCGCGTGGTTCACTCCGCATCTTTCCGGCGATTGCAGGGCAAGACCCAAATTCTCAATTTAGGCGATAGCGATTTTTACCGTACCCGGCTGACGCACTCCTTGGAAGTGGCGCAGATCGCTGGCGGCTTGATCAAGCAACTCGCACACAATTTTCCTGGCCATCCCGCGCTGGTTCACCTGCCAGAACACGCTCTAATCCAAGCCATTGCCTGCACCCACGATCTGGGGCATCCTCCATTTGGCCATGGCGGCGAAGTGGCTCTCAATTACTGCATGAGAGATTATGGCGGTTTCGAAGGGAATGGCCAGACGCTCCGAATCCTGTCGAAACTGGAGAAATTCTCAGAATTGGCCGGTTCGAACTTAACGCGCGAAACGCTATTGGGCGTTCTAAAATACCCTGTTGCTTTTAGCCAGGTGGCTAACCCCAATGTCCGACCTAGGATGCTTTCCGACACCAGTGGCACGCCACTGCTAGACCGCACTGCATCTGAGCCCCCAAAATGCTTCTTTGATTGCGAAGAAGACGTCGTAGACTGGATCCTCTCCCCGCTTTCCAATAGTGATCAGGATGCCTTTCGGAAGTTTGATCTCCGGCCGGGGAAGCATGCAAAAGCGCGCCACAAGGCGTTCGCCTGCTCGATCATGGACCTTGCGGACGATATCAGTTTTGGCATCCATGACCTAGAAGATGCGCTAGCCCTGAAGCTAGTTGATCAGTAGCAGTTTCATAAACATGTGGCTGCATCGGCGTGTCAGGGCCTGCTCGACTATCTGAACAGCCAATATCGCGGCCAATATGGCAATGATGTGTATGGCGGTCTGCTCAAACGCCTGTTTGGAGACGGCAACGACCGCAAGCATCAGATCAACCGGATTCTCAATTTTGTCATTCCGAGCATTCTTATTGAAGAAGAAGCCGAGTTTGAGGAGCCAAGGCTCAGGTACCGAGTCACGGTCCCCGAACCAGTGGCGGACTTCTTGGCTGCCGTGACGAAGCTGGTTTACGAAGAGGTGATCTGCAGCCCGAGCGTTCAGCATCTGGAGTTCAAAGGGCAAATGATGGTGATCGCCGTTTTTGAGGTGATAAAATCCGAACCGAAACGCTTCCTTCCGGGCGACATTCTCGCCAAATTCAGCGGATCAGCCGAACCTATGAGGGTAATCTCTGACTATGTTTCAGGCATGACCGATGCCCATCTCCTCCGGACCTACGAGCGCCTCTTTGCGCCGCGGATGGGGTCAGTGTTCGACAAGCTCTGAAACTCGACAAATGAGAAACGAATTACGCGCCTCGAGATTTACGGCCTTTTTTGACGCATAGAAATTTAGCAGACTCCTATAAAAACAGGGAGCAAGTGTGTGCCGGAGCGGAAGAGTAACCTTTTAGCCTGGGTGGGAAAGGGCATCGTCCTCGTACTGATGATGCGGCCAATCCATATCCGCGAGAGAGATATCTGCACGCGTTTTCGAACCGCTCGATCACGATCATGAAAATGGCTGATCATCTGAGCCGCGATCGCCATATTATCGGCGCGGCTGTCGCCACTACAACGCGTCGCGGGAGGTCCTGCTTGCGATATGAGTGCGAACAATGTTCCAGCTATTACGCAATTGCCGGCGACGACTATCGATTTCCTCCTGCGCGCGCTGCGCGATCCGTTCAAGGTCAACCACTAGCTCATCGGCGAGGCAGCGTCGCTCTGATGGGGCGGCGTCCTTTATCAGTGCCGCTGCGGTCGACACGGCTTCCGGAACCGTGCGGGAGATGAATGTGGAGCAGTCAACGACGCTCCATTCGACCGCATCCTCGACTGCCAACTCCAGCACCCGGCTACAACTACGCCGAGCTAAAGAAAGGCGCTTCGCGTATTCGGGCGCAAGTTCTCCGGCGATTTTCCACGCTTCAGCGACACGTGGATCCGCCTCGGGCTCGATTGGGTCCTCAACTACAGCAGAGGATATTGCCTGTTCCTCCTCCACCGCCGGCGGCTGACGATCCGCAAATCCCTCACGGCGTCCGAATTTTCTGTGACTCAGGACGAACACCAGAATCGCGACGCCAGATACGGCAATTCCGAACCATTCACCCACAAGAGAGATGGGGAGAACAAAGAAGGCAATAAGGCCAGCCAACACCGCCATCAATGCGGCTCCCGCAACATTTACGAGTATAGAAGCAACATTGATTAGGCCTTGAAGGGCCTTGTGCAGCACCTTCCCCAGGATCCATAGTAGGAGGACAATAAGGAACAAAATGAGTACGATGAAAATCAGCCTACCCAACTTTCAAGTTCCCAACAAATTCCGATACAACCATTCGCGCCCTCTTATTTCTGGAGCGATTAAACTCTAAATCGTCGATAATTCGGCGCGCATAGGCATATTGAATTTCAGACGCGTCGATACCGACTAGGCGAACATGTTCTCCATCCAAACGGATGATATCGCCATCCACAAAAGTGACAGCGGCCAGTAAGAAAATTCCGATCATCCAAAGTTCCGTTCAGCGATGCCCTCGATCGTCCAACAGTCTTCGAACTTGCCGGGACCATTTGCGGCAGACCACCCACTCGAGGTTGGGGGCCCGTTTGCAGGCAGGTGCTTAATTCGAGCGAAGATTACTGACCTGATTTAATGTTCTTGGCAAACACGGATATTGCGCCGCCAATCAGCAGGCCTGCCCCGACGGTGACGAACGGAACGACCGCAGCGATCGCGGCACCGGCCGCGGCACCGGTGATGGCCGTGCGCCCCATCTCGGTAGCCCAAGCCTTCTTCACTCCATCGACCGTCTTCTCGCCGATTTTCTGACCGATCTTTGCTGCTTTCGTTCCCGCCTCTTTCAGCACATCTCGTTCAATCTTCATGCCAATTCTCCCTTGTTACCTTCACCACCCTATCGTGACAGCTGGGCCAAGATAGTTCGGTCTCGTGGAGACCTTAAGAAAGTAAACCCTTCCACATCTGTCAGATTCGGTCGCAATAGGTCCGACCAACTTCAAACTGTCACCACTGATAGAATACAAAAGGATATGATGGAACGAAGATGCTCTCGTAATCTCTATCGCAACAGTTCGAGCCACCGCTGAAAATCGCAAACATCAAGTTGGTGCATTAAGCTCTTGAAAAAGCGACGACCGCAGTCGTAGTTGGACGTGAATGGCGGAGCTCAGCATGACCGATCGTATGGCCAAATTGGATCGATTGTTGGCACTCGTCCATGCACTTTCGGAATCATCCGAAGGCCTCACTCTTGATGAAATGGCTGAAACACTGGGCGTCAATAGAAGGACCGCCGAGCGTATGCGCGACATTATCGCGAGGCATTTCGACTTGGAGGAAGTGTCAGAAGATCGACGGAAGCGCTTTTTCATCAGAGACAGCCTTCGACGCGTTTATACCCGGCCTACAGCTGCTGAAGTTGCAGCACTCCAAGCCGAGGTCGATGGACGACGAGGGGCTGGCCAGACGGTACGTGGCGACCAACTTGCAAGCCTCCTTTCGAAAGTGAAAGGCGCGTTTGACGACCGAGAGAAACGCCGTATCGACCCTGATCTGGAAGCCCTCACACGGCTCCAGCGGACGATGGTCACTGCCGGCCCCGTCGCAACGGTGCCACCTGAGACTGTCGCGATCGTCCAAGCTGCGATATTGTCGGGTTGTTGCATCGAGTTCAGCTACGCGGCTGTTCAGCAGCAAGAACCGCGCTGGCGACGTGTGATACCCTTCGGCATTGTACACGGCCCCCTATCCTACTTGGTCGGGAAAATGCCCGATAGGGAGAACGATCCGGTCTACTACCGCCTTGATAGGATGGTTGAACCACGCCTCAGCGAGAAGCTCGGCTGTGCTCCAGATGACTGGGACATAGATGCCTGGCTTGCCGACAGTTTTGCCGTTTGGCGCGACGAGAAGCAGGATGTCGTGCTTCGCGTCCACGCATCCGCGGCAGCACGAGCCCACGAATGGAGGTTTCACCGCTATCAACAGATAGAAGCTCTCGAAAATGGAGACCTTCTCATCCGCTTCACCAGCGGGGGCATGCGGGAATTGGCCGAGCATCTATTCACCTGGGGCAATGAACTCGTCATTGAGCAGCCCACCGCTTTGATCGAATTAATGCGCCAGCGCATCATAGCAGCTTTGACGATGCTGCCAGAGCAAACAACGCAACCTGAAACGACCACTTTTGTCGCGCATTCGATGCAGGACTGATCATGATGATTTTCTCTTCGAACTCTTTTCTGATCCTTACCAATCTCTCAGCGAGTGTCGCGGCATGAATGCCTCCCCCCGTCCGCATGGACTATCCAAGTCCAAGATCACCTACTTCGAACAGTGTCCAAAGCGATTGTGGCTATCGGTTCATCGCGCTGACCTCGCCGAAATTGATGAAGGCGCAGAAGCGCGCTTCGCAACCGGGCATGAGGTTGGTGCCGCAGCATGCTCACTCCTTCCGGGCGGAATAATGGTCGAGGCTGAACCCGATCTTTCCACTGCTCTCGCCACAACGAAGGCTTTGCTAGAAGGCGGTCACCAGGATCCGATCTTCGAAGCGACGTTTCAGCATGATGGCGTTCTGGTGAGAGTCGACATTCTGGAGCCAAACGGTATCGGTGGCTGGCACATGGCTGAGGTCAAAAGTTCGACCAAGCCCAAGGATTATCACGTAAATGACCTAGCCACTCAGGTCTGGGTAGCCCGTGAAGCCGGTGTGTCAATCGACAGCGCGGCGATCCGGCATCTGGACGGCGATTTCGTTCTTGCAAGCGATGGCTCTCTCGAGGGGCTCTTTTCCGACAGCGACCTAACTTCCAACATCAAAGACCGGGTCGAAACACGGGCCGAGGTGGTAGCGGCTGCGCGTGAAACGCTCGCTGGTACAGAACCCGACATTCTCCCAGGATCCCATTGTAACGGCCTTCAATGTAATTTCGCGACATATTGCGAGGAAGCTCTTCCACCTGGTCCAGAATGGCCTGTGACGGTCCTTCCCTACGGCGGGGGCAATCATTGGCTGAAGAAGGGGATCGCGAATCTTTTAGACGTCGACCCGGCGATGCTGACGAACCCAACCCACCAACGGGTTTATCAAGCCACTGTAACAGGGGAACCCAATCACGACGTTGAGGGCGCGAGATTTGCTATGGCTGATTGGTCCTTCCCTCGAACGTGGTTGGACTTTGAGACGATCGCATTCGCCATTCCGCGTTGGATCGGCACTCGTCCATATCAACAGGTTCCCTTCCAATTTTCCGCTCATATCGAAGCGGAAGACGGGAACCTCCAACACCATGAATTTCTGAGCCTAGATGGCATGGACCCGCGAAGGGCTTGTGCCGAAGCGCTGGTAACGATGATCCCCAATTCAGGTGCGGTAGTCACGTACAACGAAAAATTCGAAAAGGCGCGCCTTCGCGAGCTTTCTGAATTTTTCCCTGATTTAGCAGATGATCTCAATTCAATCATCGACCGGGTTGTCGATCTTTTGCCGGTCACTCGCGCCAACTGGTATCATCGCGACCAGAGAGGCAGTTGGTCAATCAAGGCCGTGCTGCCGACTATCGCTCCAGATCTCGATTATTCACAGCTCGAGGTCAAAGACGGTGGTAACGCCCAAGCCGCATATTTGGAGGCCATCTCTCCTGATACGACGGATGACCGCCGGACCGCCCTCGATAAGGCACTACGAGCTTATTGTGAGCGAGACACACAAGCGATGATCGTACTCGCAAAGCACCTGACTCAAAGCTGATATCGCTGCTCGGGCAGCGCTAACTAGGCCGTCGCCCAGCCACGTCCATTTCTGTCGTCCCTTCCGTGAAGCTTAAGCTATGACCAAATCAAGACCCGCCTTCCGTCTCATCCATAGCTCTGACTGGCACATCGGGCATGAGCTGTTCAGCCATGATCGGGAGGCGGAGCATGAAGCGTTTCTGTCTTGGCTTCTCGGGCGCCTAGTAGCCGAAGAAGCGGATCTGCTGCTCGTCACGGGCGACATATACGACGTGGCGAACCCGCCAGTGTCAGCCATGGCACGACTTTATGCATTCCTTCGAGATGCGACGACGCGCTGCCCCAATCTGCAGATCGTCATCATCGGCGGGAATCACGACAGTGCGGCGCGTATCAATCTGCCCGCCGCACTTCTGGGCCCCGGACGGATCCACCTTATCGGCTCTCTTCCCCGTACCAACGGCGCACCAGATTTCGAGAGGATGTTGGTACCACTGAACGATAGGGCGGGCACCATCGTGGCGTGGTTGGCAGCTGTGCCCTACTGCCGACCAGGCGACATGGGACCGGGCGGTCTTCCAGAATTATATGACAATGTTCTAACTGTAGGGGCCGAACGCGCGAACGGACTGCCTCTCATAGTGACAGGCCACCTCCACGTCGCGGAAGGGGATGTCTCTGAACATTCAGAGCGCCGGATCACCATCGGCGGTGAAGAAGCGCAGGCCACTGCCCTATTTGACGACCGAGCGGCCTATATCGCGCTCGGCCATCTTCATCGTCCGCAGACGATCAAGGGCGACACTCTGATACGCTATGCGGGATCGCCGTTTCCACTGTCCGCAACCGAGCGCCTGTACCGCCATTCGATCAGCGTAGTCGACCTTGCTGCGGACGGCGCAACCGCCCGCGACGAGGAAATCCCGCGCGTTGTTCCATTTCTCACGGTTCCCGCCGCTGGTCCCAAGCCGATCGGCGAGGTCGAGATCGCGATCCAGGAACTGGACTTCGATCCGCAGCTTCCTCGCGGGCTGCATCCCTTCGTGGAAATTTCGGTGCTCGTCGACGGCCCTGAGCCAAACCTGCAAGCTCGAGTCATGGCAGCCCTCGACGGCAAGCCTTTGCGACTGACACGGATCACGCGCGTCTCGGCTCGCGAGGCTACCAACCAATCCATAGCCGAACGCGAAGTCGATCTTGCCGAACTCCTCCCCGAGGCTGTCTTCGCAGAGCTATTCGAACGCGCCCATGGCAGCGAGCCGCCAGAGGATTTGAGCCAAGCATTCCAAGCCCTGCTCATTGAAACACAAATGTCGAGGGAGGACGTCTGATGCGCGTGCTCGCAATCCGCGGTCGTAATCTGGCTAGCCTGAACGGCGATTTCGAGGTCGATTTTGAGGCCGAACCCCTGAGCGACGCCGGCATTTTCGCCATCACCGGCCCCACGGGCGCCGGAAAATCCACCCTGCTCGACGCCATGTGCCTTGCATTGTTCGATGCCGTGCCGCGCCTCGGCGCTGCACCGGCCCGCGCCAGGATTGAGACGGTCCAAGGTGACGAGTTGTCGGCTGGCGACCCCAGGGCTGTCCTTCGGCATGGCTGCGGTGAGGGCTTTGCTGAACTGGACTTCGTAGGTCGCGACGGCGAACGTTACCGTGCACGCTGGACCGTCCAGCGAGCTCGTCAGAAGACCGATGGCCGCATGCAGGCGACCCGGCACAGTTTTACTCGCCTTGGTGATGGCGAGATTCTTGGTGGGACCAAAACTGAAACGCTGGCGGAGATACACCGCCTAGTCGGTTTGTCAGCCGAGCAGTTTCGACGAGCCGTCCTCCTGGCACAGGGGGATTTCGAAGCCTTCATCAAGGCAGATGATAACGAACGAGCGCAGCTGCTCGAACGGCTGACCGGTTCGCATATTTATGCGAGCCTCGGCCGCGCAGCTCATGAAAAGGCAGCAACACTCCGGGCCCAGCAACAGGCGATTATGGGGCGAATCGAAGCTCAAAATGGCCTCGACGACGAAGCTCGTCGGACCGCTGAAGAGCAACAAAGCGCCGCGAAAGATGCAGCCGATCGAACTTCAGCCACGCTTGGAGAACTTTCCAAAGCTGTTGGCTGGGAAACCGAGCGCGCGATCTTGGCCGACAAGGTCACAGCATGCGAGTCAGCCGCTGCGACCGCAAACGCTGCCCGAGAGGAAGCCATCCCTCGGCACGAAGCTTTACGCCTTCGTAAAGCCGCGTTTGCCCTTGCAGGAGATTGGACTGCCATCCAGGAGGCGGCGACGCTAGCTCACAAAGCTGAGCAAAATGCCGTCCTGCGACAAGGTGAACTGGATCAGGCACGCGAACGCGCGACCCAGACGGCGGCCGACGAGAGCCAGGCGATAGCGAGTGTCCAGGTCGAAACAGACCGGGTTGCGGTGCAATCTCCCGAGATAGAGGAAGCGCGCACACTCGACCGTAAACTTTCCGAAACGCGGGCATCGCTCGACGGTATTTCAGACACCCGCGCTACGCGCGCGCAGGCTCTATCTGAATGCCAGAAGGTTGAGCAGGTTGCCGGCAGTTCCTGGTCTAAGGCCATCGCAACCCGCGACGATCATGCATCTTGGCTTGCGCAGAACGCCGGCTTTGCCAGTTTGGCAACGCAGCAGACCGAACTTGCAGCAGAGCTCGTTGAGATCGCAGCCGTGAATCTCAAGCTGTCCCAACTTTCAGGTAGCGTGGACGGAGCGGAAGCCTCCAAAATCGCCGCCAACATTTCATGGGAGGCCGCGAAGGCAGCTGAAGAGAGAACAGCCGCCGCTGCCACATCGGCTCGTAACATACTGGACGAAGCCAAGGCTTCCGCACCATCCGAAGTTGAATTCTCCGTGGTTCTCGAAAAGCGGGATCGCCTGGGGGCCCTTTCGCCTCTTCTGGTGGACTGGAAGCATCATGAAGCACAGGTAGGGGCATGCCGTGATCTTTTGGCCCGTCTGCGGAGCAATTTCGGTGAGGCTAAAGTTGAGCGCGAGGACCTCGTCACCCGACACTCAGAGGTAAACTCCAGCCTTCCCATTCTGCGGGCGCAACTGCAGGAGGCACGCCGTGCCGGCGAGCTAGCCGAAGCGGCTTCTGGCGAAGCAGCAATGCAACTTCGCGCGACATTGGAGGAAGGGCAGGCCTGCCCGGTTTGCGGCGCCACCGAACATGCGTTGAGCGCGCTCGATTCACTCTTGGGGATGCAGCTTCGAGAGCAACGGGACCGCATCGCCGATCTTGAGGCATCAAGCACTTCCGAGACCGCTGAAGAGGCCGCGCTGGCCGCCCGCATTCAATCCACCGACAAATCGATTAACGGTCTGGAGCTCGACATAGAAAGCCAAGCTACCGCAATGGCGGTGGCCAATGAAAAGGCTCAGGCCGCTTTTGCTGTATTGTCTGAGAAATGTAGCCTGACGGGCCTTGATCCTGCCGAGCCAGACTTCGAAATCACTCTGGAAAGCGCACTCGCCACGCTTGATGGTCAGCGATCCACCATGACCGAGGCTAGGACGGCGGTTACCATCGCCCAGGTCGCCGATGAAAAGGCCCGGAGCGATTGGGAGGAAAGTCGCAGAGCCTCCGGCGTCGCCGCTCAGACCTTGCGCGATATCGAGCAGGAATTGAGCAGCCTTCTGGAACGCAAATCGCACATTACCGAGACCCGGGATCGCCTCGCAAAATCAATTGATGTGAGATTTAGCGGCACCGCAGATTGGCGGCAGCTGGCTGACCCCATAGGCTGGCTTGATGAACAAGCCGGCGCCTGGCGCACGTATTTTGCAGATCATTCTAAGATCGTCGAGGCCATTCCTGGCTTGGAGAGAGCGGTCGCCGACGCGCGTGCGGAGACCGCAGCGGCCATGGTCCGTTTCGACGAAATCGAGTCCCAGGCCAAAGCCTGGGAGCAAGAGCAGATACTGGTAACGAACGCTCGGAGCCGCCTACTTGGCGGCGACACCGTCGAGTCCGTCGTTGCCCAAAACGAAGCCGTGCTGTCGCAGTCTCGCCAGGCATTGGAAACTGCCCAAACGGCCGCGGCTCTCGGTCGCGAAAATCAGGCGGCTTCAGCGGCTCGCAAAGAGGCTGCCGATCAGGAAGCCAAACGCGTCGTCCAAGGTCATCTCGATCGCCAAGGTCGATTCCACGCGCGACTGGCTGAGCTTGCCATCGAGGAAGAGGCTGTCGCCGACGCAGCACGGGAAGGACAGACAGCAATCGACGGGGAGGTTGAAGCGCTTGCCGCAATCGACCGAGCCTTCAATAATGCGGCTGCCGTATTGGCGCAGCGACAGGAGGACCTGATCCGCCACGATCAAACCGATCCACCTGCCCTTTCTGGCGACGCCCTAGCTCAGGCGGTCAGCGAAGCCAAGCAAGCTGACGAGACCGCCCAGAAAGCGCTCCAAGATGCCCAGTTCGTCCTGCGGCGGGACGATGAGGTACGGACACAGACCTCCAAGCTTCGTGCCGAGCTGGAACGCGAACGCGCAGCGGCGCGGGTGTGGCTCGCCCTTGATGAACTTATCGGCGACGCGACTGGCGCCCGGTTCCGTCGCTTCGCCCAAGGGCTGACCCTCGATCGGCTGCTTGCGCACGCAAATTCGAGGCTTACGGATCTCAAGCCCCGCTATGAACTCCAACGCGCTCCTAGCGGCGACATGCTTATCCAGGTCATCGACCATGACATGGCTGGCGAAATCCGCGGTGTGCATAATCTTTCCGGCGGAGAACGCTTCCTCGTCAGCCTGGCCTTGGCGCTTGGGCTTGCCGAGATGTCCACCGGCCGCGGCCTCAAAATCGAAAGCCTGTTCATTGATGAGGGATTTGGCGCTCTGGATGGCGCCAGCCTCGGCCAAGCCCTGTCAGTCCTGGAGCATCTTCATGCCACTGGCCGCCGAGTAGGCGTCATCAGCCATGTCGAGGAGATCAAAGAACGGATACCCGTGAAGATCGAGGTCACGCCCGTCGCTCGTGGCTGCAGCGAATTGACGGTGGTCAGCGGATAGGTAACTCACTTATTCGTCATCCTGATCCGCTTCTCATGATGTTCTGGAATCATCCAGCAAATGAACGTGTTGGGACCTTGCTTGCGAACCGCAGCTTAAGAATTTCCAACCGGAGTACGCCGACATTCACACTAGGCCGCTTCGACAAAGCTATGGCATACGCAGATCAGCCGTAAGCGGTCAAAATCCCCCACATTCTCATGATTTTGCGATTTGGTAGGTGTTGAGCCTTGCATTTGCGAGGTGGTGATGAGTGGTGATTTCGAAACCAGTTTCGAAACTGAAAGGGGTGGGAGGGCAGGCAAGGCCGAGCGTCTTGACGTCATTCCCTTGTCGAATGGCAACCGTGGGTGGACGCCTGCGGCGAAGGCGCGGATCATCGAGGAGAGTTTCAAGCAGGGCGCGAATGTGGCCGAGGTAGCCCGGCGTCATGGCATGCTCCCGCAACAGCTTTATAACTGGCGAGGGCGTTTCCGGGAACGGGCCGAGGGGATGGGCTTTGTTCCCGCGGTGATCGAAAGCCCGCCGGCACCTCCCGTACCGTCGCCATCTTCTGGGCCACCGGCGCCTGCAGTGTCATCGTTGCCCGCGAGTTCGAGGAGTGGCGGTGAGATTATTATCGAGACCCGCGGGCTGTCGATCCGCATCCCGTCCGACGTGGATGCCGACCATATCGAGCGGGTGCTCCTGGCCGCGCAGGTGAACACATGATCATTCCGCCCGGACCGTTGAAGGTGCTTGTCGCGACGCAGCCTGTGGACTTCAGGAAGGGTATGGCGGGCCTCGCCTCACTGGTTCAGCAGGAACTGCGTCTCGACCCATTCTCAGGCATGCTTTTTGTCTTCCGGGCACGCCGGGCGGACAGGATGAAGCTCCTGCTGTGGGACGGCACCGGGCTCGTACTGGTGACGAAGCGGTTGCAGGATGGGAAGTTCCGCTGGCCCCGCCCGGGAGACGGAGTGATGAAGCTGTCGGCGGCCCAGGCTTCCGCGCTGTTCGAGGGGCTGGACTGGTCGCGCATGCACGTGCCGCGGGTGCCAAAGCCACTTCATGCGCAGTAGATCGCACGCCTGATTCTACCTGACGCAAGGCTGTTCCCAGACGTGGGGAACTGGCTAGAATGCGGGTCACGTCCGTCAATGTGGTGTAATTTCGGTGCTGGCCATCGGGCTGCATTTTCAGGCGGCCTTGGGTGTAATCTGTAGCGGCTGAACCTCCTCGGTTATGGGTGTGGCAAGGGCGGCCATGCCCTCGATCTGCATG
>NZ_JBSXOQ010000109.1:0-65053 GCF_056859495.1 Sphingobium sp. L-44
CCCCGCCCTTCAACCCAGCAAACCTCTCGATCCCACGCGATGAAAAAGACGCTACGATCCCGCGCGACCTGATTACGTGGAAAATCCGCAAGCAGGTGCGCGCTCGGGAATGCAGGCGCTCAATGAATAGGATGGGCTAGGGGATCAGGAGCAGACTTCCTGACAACCGACACGAAAAGATATCTCGGGGTCGCCAATCAGGCTCGACGTGCCACTTTGGCGAGGCGCAGCGGCGGAGTCGCGACGCTCAGGTCCACGCCCGATTCAACCGAGATGCGATCGCGCCCCTTGCGCTTGGCGTCGTAGAGCGCACGGTCTGCCCGATCGAACAGATGCGGTAGCTCCTCCGTGCCCATGTTACTGGTCGCCGCCCCGATGCTGGTCGACACTTGCAGACTCGCCCCGGCGACACCCGCCCCGCTCTGTGCAAAACGATGGCAGATGCGGCGACCGAGCGCCGGCAGATTTTCGGGTGGAAGGCCAAAGAGCAGAACGGCGAACTCATCGCCACCCAGCCGCGCCACCAGTGCATCGGCGGGCACGCAATCCGTCAATATCGCGGCCAGTCCCGACAGCAGCCGGTCGCCGGTCGCATGGCCAAAACCGTCATTGACCGCCTTGAAATGATCGACGTCGCACAGCAGCAGCGCCACCGGCTGGCCGGTCCGCCGTGCCAGCGCCATCCCGGCCGCCGCCTTCGCCTCGAACGCGCGGCGATTATAGGCCCCGGTCAGCGAATCCCGCTCCGCCAGCGCGGTAATCTGCCGTTCGCGCCGGTGACGCACCGCCGCCAGCATCAGCAGGGCGAGCGACACCTCGACCAATATGCCCTCATAGAGCGACGCCTTGATCAGCAGCCCCTTGAAGCCGACCAGGCTGACAAACAGGCCCGGCATGAAGATCAGCCCCGACTTGGCGAGGTAGAATATGCCATGGCCAAGGAAAATATGCCCCAACCGCACCGCATCGCGCACTTCGCTGGTGCGACGGAGCGAGAGCAGGAGGGACGCGGCCTTGAGCGACAAGATCGCGACCAGCGCCGAATTGACGAGGCCGAACAGGGCAGTGCGATCACTTGCCGGATCGGTGCCCAGCAGCGCCACCCAGACCAGCAGCACGCCCAGCCAGATGCCGGGCAGGCGTCGCCCGGCAAAGGCGGCTGCCCCCCTGGCGAACAGCAGATGCGCCACCACCAGCAGGCCATTGGCCAGCCAGACATAGAGAAGGAAGCTGTCCACCGTGCGCAGCACCGACATGCCGCTGCCCACTACGATGGTCGCAAATCCCGCGCTCCACCAGGCGAGCGAGCGCACCTTCGCCAGACGCCATTCGGCAGCCAGCACCAGCGCCGCAACAAGGGCGATGGCCTGGGTCATGAGCAGCATGGTGACGGCGTCGATCGGCATGGACAGGTTCATCGGGGAAAGGAGCGTGCTATCTAGCCGAATATGCTGAACAAAAGGTTCCCGCCCGGCTCAGCTCGTCGCACGAACCAGCAGGTCGTCTGTGACCGTCATGGTAAAGATCGGATCGGCATCCGCCGGCACTTCGGCGATCGCGTCGACAAAGGCGGCGCGGGTTGCCGGGTCGTCATAGACCATCTTCGCGTCGAAGGCGGCGCGCCAGGTCGCCTCGTCCGGCCATTCGGCATAGCCCACGAACCGCCCGTCCGCATCACGGTGCAGGCGCGATCCATAGCTGCCATATTTTTCGCGGATCAGGTCGGTGCCGCGGCGCCAGGCTGCGCGGAACTGCTCTTCTTTGCCGGGGTGGACGCGCCACCAATAGACCGCAACGAACATGGCCACCTCCTCGTGCGGAGACAATGGCCGGGCGGCGGCAGGAGTTCCGGCGGGCAGGCTGATCGCCCGCCCGCCGGCAATGTCGCTTAGAGGATCGACTGGCCGGTCTTGGCCCAATCCGACATGAAGCCGGCAATGCCCTTGTCGGTCAGCACATGGTTGAACAGGGCCTTGATGACGGCCGGCGGCGCGGTCATCACATCGGCGCCGATCTTGGCGCTGTCGAGCACGTGGATCGGGTGACGGACCGACGCGACCAGGATTTCGGTGTCGAACGCGTAATTGTCGTAGATCAGGCGGATGTCTTCGATCAGCTGCATGCCGTCGAAGCCATTATCGTCATGACGGCCGACGAAGGGCGAGATGAAGCTGGCGCCGGCCTTGGCCGCGAGCAGTGCCTGGTTGGCCGAGAAGCAGAGGGTGACGTTCACCATCACGCCATCGTCGGTCAGCGCCTTGCAGGTCTTGAGGCCGTCGATGGTCAGCGGCACCTTGATGCAGACATTGGGAGCGATCTTCCGCAGGACCGCGGCTTCCTTCATCATCGTCTCATGGTCGAGCGCGACGACTTCGGCCGACACCGGGCCGTCAACGACGCCGCAGATTTCCTCGATCACTTCCAGGAACTTACGGCCCGACTTGTGGATCAGCGACGGGTTGGTGGTGACGCCGTCCAGCAGGCCGGTGGCGGCCAGATCACGGATTTCGGCAATGTCGGCGGTGTCGACGAAGAATTTCATGGGATGCTCCGGGGCAGGATTCGCGAATCGGCTCCCTTTAGCGGCTGGCCGATGGATTGGCCATCGGGGCGAACGGCGATTGCCTTGGCCCCCGCCGCCTTCTACCTCTTCCGCGACAGGGGAGCGGCGATGAAGTTTGCGATGCGCGCATATATTTGCCTGACCGCCCTCGCCATGCTCGTCCTGCCCTTTCCTGCCCGCGCTGCGGATCAGGAGGCGCAGACCTGGATCAGCGCTGGCGGCGTCGCGCAGATTGACGACAATGATCGCATCGGCATCGAAACAAGCTATCGCCTGCGGCCGGCCGACGACCAGTTGCTGCAACGGATCACCCTGGACCATCGGATTGCCGACGGCGTGCAGCTGGGCGGCGGCTTCGCCTTCGTCACCAGCCGAAGGCAGAAGGAAATGCGCTTCCACCAGCAACTGATCATCGACTTGGGCGTGCTGCAGAGCCGCACCCGGCTGGAACAGCGCTATATCGACAGCGCCGCGCAGCCGGCCTGGCGCCTGCGCGAACGTATCCAGCTCGACATCCCGCTGGAAAAGCAGCGCAAATGGTTCCTCCTGACCTCCGCCGAATTTTTCTTCGAACTGCACAAGCCAAGCGCGGTCCAGGACAGCGAACTTGTCACCACGCGGCAACTGATCGGTCTGCGTCATGTGCTGACGCCGCGGCTCGGCATGCAGCTGAGCTATATGCGCCAGCATAGTTTCCCCGACAACCGCCCCGATGAGGTCGTTCATGTCCCCTGGCTGGCGATCGCCTGGCGGCTCTGACGATTTGCCAGAACGGCAAGAGCGGTTAAGGACGCTCAATGGCCCGCGCCCGTGTCCTCCTGCTCAATGCCGCCCTCGGCCCGCTCGACTATCGCATCCCCCATGGCATGACGGCCAGGCCGGGCAGCATCGTGGTCGCCCCGCTGGGCCCGCGCCAGCTGGTCGGTGTGGTGTGGGACGAGGAGTCCTTCCCGGATGTCGAGACGGTCGGCGACAACCGGCTGCGCAACCTGCTGGAAGTGCTGGACGCGCCGCCGCTGCCCGAAACGCTGCGCCGGCTGATCGAATGGACCGCCGACTATTATCTCGCCCCGCCGGCCGCCGTGCTGCGCATGGCGCTGGCGTCGATGTCCGCGCTGGAGGGCACGCGCACCGTCATCGAATATCGTGCCACCGGCCAGCTGCCCGATCGCATGACCGAGCAGCGAACCCAGGCGATGGAGCGGATCGGCGACCGGCAGGGGCTGGTGCGCGAACTGGCGATGATCGGCGGGGTCAGCGATACGGTGATCCGCGGTCTGGTGAAGGCCGGCGCGTTCGAGCCGGTCGAGGTGAGCGTCGACACCCCCTTCCCCGAACCCGACCCGGCCCACGCGCCGCCGGCCCTGTCCGATCAGCAGATGGCGGCCGCGACCGACATGGCGGACGCGGTGCGCGCCCATGAATTTGCCCCCTTCCTGCTCGACGGCGTCACCGGGTCGGGCAAGACCGAGGTCTATTTCGAGGCGATCGCCGCTGCCATCCGCGCCGGCAAGCAGACCCTGGTGCTGCTGCCCGAAATCGCCCTGACCGAACCCTTTCTTGAACGGTTCGAAAAACGCTTCGGCACGGTCCCGGTCAACTGGCATAGCGGCCTGCGCCAGAGCGAACGCCGGCGCGCCTGGCGCGCGATCGCGGCGGGCGAGGCCCGTGTCGTCGTCGGTGCCCGGTCCGCCCTGTTCCTGCCCTACCCCAATCTGGGCCTGATCGTCGTCGACGAAGCGCATGAGGCGAGCTTCAAGCAGGAGGAAGGCGTCCATTATCACGCCCGCGACGTCGCCGTGATGCGCGGCCTCATCGAACATTTCCCGGTCGTTCTGGCCTCCGCCACGCCGGCGATCGAGACACGGCACCAGGTCGATCTCGGCCGTTATCGCGAGATCAAGCTGCCCGCCCGTTTCGGCGGCGCGCAGATGCCCGATATCGAGGGCATCAACCTGCTGACCGATCCGCCCGAGCGCGGTCGCTGGATCGCGCCGCCGCTGGTGGTAGCGATGGAGGAAGTGCTGGCCAAGGGCGAGCAGAGCCTGCTCTTCCTCAACCGGCGCGGCTATGCGCCGCTGACGCTGTGCCGCCATTGCGGCTATCGCTTCCAATGCCCCAATTGCACCAGCTGGATGGTCGAGCATCGGCTGACCAAGCGGCTGGCCTGCCATCATTGCGGCCATGTCATCCCCGCGCCGCGCTTCTGCCCCGAGTGCAAGGAAGAGGACAGCCTGGTCGCCTGCGGCCCCGGCGTCGAGCGCATCGCCGACGAGGTGAAGGCGCTGTGGCCACAGGCGCGGGTGGCCATCGCCACGTCCGACACGCTGCACTCGCCGGCTCGCGCCGCCGATTTCGTCAAGTCGGTGGAGGCTGGCGACATCGACATCATCGTCGGCACCCAGCTCATCACCAAGGGCTATCATTTCCCCAACCTGACCCTGGTCGGCGTGATCGACGCGGACCTGGGGCTGGAGGGCGGTGATCTGCGCGCGTCCGAACGCACCTTCCAGCAGATCATGCAGGTCGCTGGGCGCGCCGGGCGCGGCGAAAAGCCGGGCCATGTCTTCATCCAGACCCGCATGCCCGATGCCGAAGTGATCCAGGCGCTGATCGCCGGCGACAGCGAGCGCTTCTATCTGATCGAGACCGAAAATCGCCGCCGCGCCAATGCCCCGCCCTTCGGCCGCTTCGCCGCGATCATCATCTCCAGCGAGGACAGCGACGAAGCTGCACAGACCGCCCGGCTGATCGGCAAGTCGGCGCCGCAGGTGGAGGGCATGCGCGTCTATGGCCCCGCCCCTGCGCCCCTCTCCGTCCTTCGCGGCCGCCATCGCCATCGCTTGCTGATCCACGCCACGCGCCAGGTCGACATCCAGTCGGTGATCCGCGAATGGCTGGGCAATCTGGTATGGAAATCGACCACCCGCGTCGCGGTGGACGTCGATCCCTACAGCTTCATGTGATGGCCGCGCCGATCGAGAGCCCCTGCCGCAATCTCTGTTCGCTCGATGCGGAAAGGAGAGGCTGCACCGGCTGCGGCCGCACCCTCGACGAAATAGTCCATTGGCGCAGCATGACCGATGCCCAGCGCACCGCCGTCATGGCGCGGGTGAAGGATTTCGAGCCTTTGCGTCGCCCTGCGCCTTAGTCCTGGCGTCGAAGGCGGCCTTCATCTTGATCGCCGCCTCCCGCATGTCCGACCCATGTGGCGAAAAGGCGATCGGGTCCATGATGGTGGAGGCGGCGGCATATTCGCCTCGGGCCGCCAAGGCGCGCGCGAACTGGAAGCGATAATTGGGGTTTTGCGGCAAAAGGGAGAAGGCCTTGTACAGGCCGTCATAGCCGATGTCGGGCATCTTGCCGCCACGCATGGCATGATAGCGATAGAATAGCGCCAGCGGCACGGGGTCCTCCGTATCGGCGCGATTGGCGCGCACGATCGCCGTCAGCGCCGCCTTCCAATCCTCCTCCTTGCCGCTGTCCTGCGCCCGCGCCAGCAGGACTTGCGCGCGGACGGCCTGCGCGCGCGACGATTTCGGATCAATGCCGATCGCGCGATCCGCGTCGCCGAGCGCGGCGGCGCCCTCTTCGGCCGCCCATTCGGATTCGGCCAGCAGCGTCAGGGCATAGGCGCTGTCGGGATATTTGGCGGCGGTAGCGCGGATCGATGCCACCAATGTGGGAATATCCTCCGTCCTGGGTCGATTGACGAGGTGGAGTTCATCCTCGATCAGGGCGCCCTGCGCCGGGTCGACCGGCACCACCGTGATCGCGCCGATCGTCATGTCCTGCGGCGTCAGCACGGACATCGACAGGCGCTTGCGCATATAGGCCTTGAGTTCCTTCTCCAGCCCGGCCACCCCGCCTTCGAAATAGCTGTCGGGCTCAACGTCCGGCTTCCCCTGCGCCAAATCGCCCAGATAGCGGGTCATCGCCGCCGTATAGCCATTCTTGTTCTGGAAATAATAATGGGTGAGCAGCCAGGCGGTACCATAATAGCGGTCGCCGTCCTGCCGGTTCAGGCCATCGGTCGTGCGCGACAGGAGCTGGACGAGCGGATAAGGCTGCCCCAGCACCAGCCCCGGCACCCGTGCCATCGGCACCTGGGCGAACCGGATCGATCCATCCTTGGGGAAATCCACGACCGAGAAGAATTCCGCGAACCCCTCGACATACCAGGCCGGATAAGCGGCCGGGAAATGATGCAGCATGAAATGATGGGTATATTCGTGGAACAGGATTTCCTCGGCACCGGCATCAAATTTGCCGGTCTTCGCGCCGCGCGCCAGGAAGGCATAAGCGGTGCGATCGGACGTGGTGTAATAGCCCGCGACATTGGGGTTGCGCGCCAGTTCCCTGACCTTGGCTTCACTGGACAGCAGATAGACCTTCACCGGGCTGCCCTGTTCCGGGCTGGTCACACCGGTCAGGCGGCGCAGCAAATAATCGAATTTCTCGAGCCGCTCGGCAAAGCCGCGCAGGGTTTCGTCCTTCCCCTCGCTATAGGCGGTGAAATGCCGGGTCTGCGCCTGCCACCAGGCCGCCTGTGCCGGCGCGGTGCCGGCAAGGGCCAGCCCGGCCCCGGCCAGTGCCTTCATCCAGAATCGCATCATCCCGCATTTCCCCAAAGACCTGGGTTCCAAGGTGAAGGACGACAGGTTCGATGGAAAGTTCAATCTCTCCCGTTACTTGCCTTTTCCTTGCCGAGCAGCACCTGCTTCCTTTCAAGGCCCCAGGCATAGCCGCCCAGGCTGCCGTCGCTGCGTACGACGCGATGGCAGGGTATCAGGATGGCAAGCCTGTTGTCGCCGCAGGCCGTCCCCGCCGCGCGCACCGCGCCCGGCCGGCCGATCGCCGCGGCGATCTCACCATAGCTGCGCGTCTCGCCCGCCGGGATCGCCCGCAAGGCGGCCCAGACCGCCTGCTGAAAGGCAGTGCCACCGACATCGGTTGGCAGGTCGGCACCTGCCCCCGGATCATCCACCAGCGCGGCCACGGCACTTGCCCAGCGATCCAGCGCGGCGTCCGCGGGCAACAGAGTCGCATTGGGGTATCGACGGCGCAGGTCCGCCTCCCCTTCCTCGAAGGCGATGCGGCACAGGCCGCGCTCGGTCGCCGCGACCAGCAGCGCGCCCAGGCTCGTCCCAATCACGACATGACGGATATCGACGCCACGCCCGCCCTCGCGCCAGGCGCTGGGCGTCATGCCCAGATGCCGTTCGGCATCGGCATAGGCGCGGCTCGGCGCGTTATAGCCCGCCTCATAGATCGCATCGGTCACGCTGCCCGGCGTCGCCAGTGCCGCCTTCAGCCGCTCGGTGCGCAGATCGCGGGCATAGGCCGCCGGGGTCAGTCCGGTGATCCGCTTGAACAAGCGATGGAAATGATGCGGCGCATAGCCGACATGGTCGGCCATCTCCTCCAGCCGGGGCGGCGTTTCGGCCGCGCGGATCAGGCGAATCGCCGCCTCCACCGCCTGCTGGTCGCGCCCCACCTCATCCGGCCGGCAGCGCAGGCAGGCGCGAAAGCCCGCCGCCCGCGCGGCCGCCCCGTCGGGCAGGAAGATCATATTCTCCCGCTTCGGGTGCCGGGCCGGGCAGCTCGGCTTGCAATAGATGCCGGTGGTCAGCACCGCGCCCACGAAGCAGCCATCCTGCCGGCGATCACGCGCCAGAAAGGCGGTCCAGCAGTCTGCGGCATCGGGCATGGCAGCCGGGACGGGTTCGGGGCGTGTCATCTGGTTCATGGATATGGGGTAATCCAGACGGCTTGGCGAGGCTTCCCGTCGCTTGCGGTCAAAAGCACACGGCCCGTCGCATCCGCTTTTTCCCGATTGCCTAAAGCGGGCCTTCGCATATGTATGCGCCTCCTATGGTCGCCCTTTTCCGTCGCCTTCGCCCGATCGCCGCGCTTGTCGCGTCCCTCGTCCTGCTCAGCCCCGCACGGGCCGAACAGCAGGATATCACCGCCGCCGCGCGCAGCGTGGTGCGCGTCGCATTGGTCGCGACCAATGGCGCGGACGCCTATTTCGTGGGCCATGGCAGCGGCATCGCGATCGCCCCGGACAAGGTGCTGACCAACGCCCATGTCGTCGAACTGGCGCGCGAGGAGAAGGATCTCGTCATCGGCGTGATCCCGTCGGAGGGCAAGAAAAGCTATGGCGGGCGGATCATCGCCTATTCGCCGGGCAATGACCTGGCCCTGATCCAGCTGGAGGAAGGCAGCCTGCCGGTCGCCACCTTCTATGCCGGGGCGGTCGATGACGGCCAGCATGTCACCGCCATCGGCTATCCCGGCACCGTCGATCGCGCCCAGGGCCTTAGCCTCAAGCAGTTGGTCGAACCGCTCGGCACGGTGAAGACCAGCGGCAGCATCTCGTCCGGCCGCTCCAGCCAGAGCTTCGACACCATCCTGCACACCGCCCCGCTTGCCGCAGGCAACAGCGGCGGCCCGCTGGTCGATGATTGCGGCCGGGTGCTGGGCGTCAACAGCTTCGGCTCGATCTCGGACGGCAATGATGCCGAATTCGGCTTTGCCGTATCCTGGCGCGAAGTCGCCTCCTTCCTGCGTCAGGCCGGCGTGTCCTCGCTCCACACCGTCGTCGCCTGCCGCACCATGGCCGAAGCCGACGCGGCCGAAGCCTCGATCACCCAGCGCGAATCGCAGCTGACCGAACAGAATGACCGCGCCGCCGCCGACAAGCGCGAGCAGGCGCTGCAGCAGGCCCGCGACACCGCCGAGCGCGACGTCATTTCCGGCCGCGAAAATGCGATGGCGGGCGCCGCCGTGCTGCTGGCCCTCGCCGTGCTGGGCCTGGGCGCTGGCGGCCTCTTCTACAGCCAGGGCCGTGAAAAGCGTGCCACCTGGTTCATCGCCGGTGGCGGCATCCTGCTGATGGGCGCGCTTGGCCTGTTCGTGTTCAAGCCCAGCTTTGCCAGCATCGACGAGCGGGTGAAGCTGCCCGAGGACCAGAGCGTGGTCAGCAACAAGGCCTTTGCCTGGGCCGGCGACAATATCTGCCGGATCGACCTCAACCGCAGCCGGCTGACCGTGTCGCAGCCCAATGATGTCGGTCTGAACTGGGCCGAGGGCGGCTGCGTCAACGGCGACACGCAGTATCAGGCGACCGGCACGACCTGGCAGCGCGCCCATGTGCCCGACGAGGGCAATTATGTCAGCCGCAGCGAATTCGACCCGACCACCGGCCTGTTGCGGGTGCAGCGCTGGCTGCCCGATGGCGACACGATGGACAAGGCCCGCGCCCTGCTGAAGGATGGTCCGATCAAGGGATGCAGCAGCGATTCCACGATGTTGACCCGGATCGCGACGCTCCAGTCGGACCTCGCCGCGCTGCTGCCGCCCCAGCCGAACGAGCGGCTGGTCTATCATTGCCAAAAAGGACGGCTTGCCCCCGCAGACCCCGCTCCCTAGCCTGTCCGTTTTCCCGAAAAACTCAGTCAAATTGGCTTGATTTCGTCGATGCGATGGAATCGTGTCACATGACTTGCATAGTCATATTGGCACTGCTAACCGGCCCGACAACAGGGGACGGTTATTACTGCTCCCCCTCTTTTTGCATGACCGGCAAATCAAGTTGGAGGACGGTAAGCGCGTGGAGACTACCGGCGGTATTCAGGCCAGCCTCAGCGGCCGCTATGCGGTGGCGCTGTTCGATCTGGCCCGCGACGGCAAGACGCTCGACACCGTCGCAGCGAGCCTCGCGGCAATCAAGGCGGCGATCGCAGAATCGTCTGATTTCAAGGGCCTGATCAACAGTCCCGTTCTCAGCCGCGACGCAGCGGGTAAGACGATCGCGGCGGTTGCATCCGCCATGTCGATCGATCCGCTGACGACGAATTTCCTGGGCGTGCTCGCCCAGAACCGTCGCCTCTCGCAGCTTCCCGCGGTCATCCGCGCCTATGAGACGCTGCTGTCGAATCACAAGGGCGAGGCCCGCGCCGAAGTGACGAGCGCGCATCCGCTCACCAAGACTCAACTGACCGCGCTGGCCAAGGGCCTCAAGGCGCGTGTCGGCCGCGACGTCGCCGTCGAGGCCAAGGTCGATCCCGCGATCCTGGGTGGGCTGGTCGTCAAGATCGGCAGCCAGATGATCGATTCCTCCATCCGCACCCGTTTGAATAGTCTCGCCCTGGCGATGAAAGGCTGAACATGGATATCAACGCCGCAGAAATTTCGAAGGTCATCAAGGACCAGATCGCCAATTTCGGCACCGAAGCGCAGGTCAGCGAAGTCGGTTCCGTTCTGACCGTGGGTGACGGCATCGCCCGCGTCCATGGCCTCGACAACGTCCAGGCGGGCGAAATGGTCGAGTTCGCCAATGGCGTTCAGGGCATGGCACTCAACCTCGAAGCCGACAATGTCGGCATCGTGATCTTCGGCTCGGACGCCGAGATCAAGGAAGGCGACACCGTCAAGCGCACCGGCACCATCGTCGACGTTCCCGTCGGCAAGGGTCTGCTGGGCCGCGTCGTCGACGGCCTCGGCAACCCGATCGATGGCAAGGGTCCGATCGAATATACCGAGCGCAAGCGCGTCGAAGTCAAGGCGCCGGGCATCATCCCCCGCAAGTCGGTGCACGAGCCCGTGCAGACCGGCCTGAAGGCGATCGACGCCCTCGTCCCCGTCGGCCGTGGCCAGCGCGAACTGATCATCGGTGACCGCCAGACCGGCAAGACCGCCGTCGCAATCGACACCTTCATCAACCAGAAGGGCATCAACGCGGGCGACGACGAGAGCAAGAAGCTCTACTGCATCTATGTCGCCGTCGGCCAGAAGCGCTCGACCGTCGCGCAGATCGTCAAGCAGCTCGAAGAAAATGGCGCGATGGAATATTCGATCGTCGTCGCCGCGACCGCTTCGGAACCCGCTCCGCTCCAGTATCTGGCGCCCTATACCGGCGTCACCATGGGCGAATTTTTCCGCGACAACGGCATGCACGCCGTGATCGTGTATGACGACCTTTCCAAGCAGGCCGTCGCCTATCGCCAGATGTCGCTGCTGCTGCGTCGTCCTCCGGGCCGCGAAGCCTATCCGGGCGACGTCTTCTATCTCCACAGCCGCCTGCTGGAACGCGCTGCGAAGATGAACGACGCCAATGGCAATGGCTCGCTGACCGCGCTGCCGATCATCGAGACCCAGGCAGGCGACGTGTCGGCCTATATTCCGACCAACGTGATCTCGATCACCGACGGCCAGATCTTCCTCGAAACCAACCTCTTCTACCAGGGCATCCGTCCGGCCATCAACGTCGGCCTGTCGGTGTCGCGCGTCGGCTCGGCCGCGCAGACCAAGGCGATGAAGAAGGTTTCGGGCTCGATCAAGCTGGAGCTGGCCCAGTATCGCGAAATGGCGGCCTTCGCCCAGTTCGGTTCGGACCTCGACGCCTCGACCCAGAAGCTGCTGAACCGCGGCGCGCGCCTGACCGAGCTGCTGAAGCAGGGCCAGTTCTCGCCGCTGCCGTTCGAAGAGCAGACCGCGTCGATCTTCGCCGGCACCAACGGCTATCTGGACGGCATCCCGGTCAAGGACGTGACCCGTTATGAAGAGCTGATGCTCGCCTATCTGCGTCACGACCACCCCGAAGTGCTGACCGCGATTCGCGACAGCAAGGATCTGGGCGACGACGCCAAGGGCAAGCTGAAGGCTGCGCTGGACTCGTTCGGCAAGACCTTCGCTTAAGACGCTGTGCTGACCGCCCATTCCCTTCTTGCCTGGACCGTGATGTCGATCGGTCTGGTGCTGCTGCCGGGGCCGGACACCATGTTGGTGGCCGGCCACGCGGCACGCCGCGGCTTCAAGGCGGGAATGGCGGCGATCGGCGGCATCCAGCTCGGCGGCCTGTTCTACATGCTGTTGTGCGGCTTCGGCTTCCTCAGCGTGCTGAATGCGGTGCCGGGGCTGTTCTTGGGCGTTAAGATCGCCGGTGCCCTCTATCTGGCCTGGATGGGCTTTGGCCTGCTGCGCGGCGCGATCAAGCCGGCGCCGGCAAGCGAAACGCCCAAGGTCCGGATCGGCGGATCGCCCTTCGCCCAGGGCCTGGTCAGCACCGTGCTGAACCCCAAGGTTGCGATCTTCTTCCTCGCCGCGCTGCCGCAGTTCGTGGGCACCGGCCCGGATGCGCCGTGGCAGGGCATGCTGCTGATCGCGATCGTCTATGGGCTCGGTTTCCTGTGGTGCGCCCTGCTCGCGCTGCTCGCCACCAAGGCGGGCCGCAAAGTGGGGCAGAGCAGCGCGATGCGCTGGTTCGAAGGCGCCATGGGCGTCGGTTTCTTTGGTCTCGCGGGCCGTCTGGCCCTTGCTCGGAATATTTGAACTATGGCTAGCCTCAAGGAACTGAAGCTGCGCATCGGGTCGGTGAAGTCGACCCAGAAGATCACCAAGGCGAAGCAGATGGTCGCCGCGGCCAAGCTGCGCAAGGCGCAGGCCGCTGCCGAAGCTGCCCGCCCCTATAGCGAGCGACTGGAAGCGGTCGTCGCGAGCCTGGCGACCAAGATCGCCGGTGGCTCGGGCGAAGGCGCTTCGCCGCTGCTCGCCGGCACCGGCAAGGACGAAGTCCATCTGCTGGTCGTCGCCAATAGCGATCGCGGCCTTGCCGGCGCGTTCAACGCCAATATCGTGAAGGCCGCGCTGGCCAAGGCCCGCGCGCTGGAACTGGATGGCAAGAAGGTGTTGTTCTACCTGATCGGCCGCAAGGGCCGTCCGGTGATCAACCGCACCTATCCGGGCAAGATCGTCGCCAATTACGACACGACCGGTGCCAAGGAGCCGGGCTTTGCCCAGGCCCAGGCGGTGGCGCAGGAACTCAGCCAGATGTTCCTGGACGGCAAGTTCGACGTCGCCCATCTCTTCTATTCGCGCTTCAAGTCGGCGCTCGCGCAGATCCCGACCGAACAGCAGATCATCCCGGTGAAGATCCCCGCCGACGCCGACCGCAATGCGATCGCCGCCACGGTGGAATATGAGCCGAGCGAGGAAGCGATCCTCGACGACCTGCTGCCGCGCAACGTCACGGTGCAGCTCTTCAAGGCGCTGCTGGAAAACAACGCGTCCGAACAGGGTGCGTCGATGACCGCGATGGACAATGCGACCCGCAATGCCGGCGACCTCATCAACAAGCTGACGATCCAGTATAACCGCAGCCGCCAGGCCGCGATCACCACCGAACTCGTCGAAATCATCTCGGGCGCCGAAGCCCTCTAAGGACAAGCAGGCAAGGACATAGTCATGGCAACCACCAACAATGTAGGCCGCATCTCGCAGGTCATCGGCGCCGTCGTCGACGTGACCTTCCCCGATGCGCTTCCGGCGATCCTTTCGGCGCTGGAAACCAGCAACAACGGCCAGCGCCTGGTGCTGGAAGTCGCCCAGCATCTGGGTGAGAACACCGTCCGCACCATCGCGATGGACTCGACCGATGGTCTGACCCGCGGCCAGGAAGTCACCGACACCGGCGCGCAGATCTCGGTTCCGGTCGGCCCGGCCACCCTCGGCCGCATCCTGAACGTCGTCGGCGAGCCGATCGACGAGCGCGGCCCGGTTGCCACCGAACTGCGTTCGCCGATCCATGCCAAGGCACCGGAATTCGTCGACCAGTCGACCGACGCGTCGATCCTGGTCACCGGCATCAAGGTCATCGATCTTCTGGCCCCCTATGCCAAGGGCGGCAAGATCGGCCTGTTCGGCGGCGCCGGCGTCGGCAAGACCGTTCTCATCCAGGAACTGATCAACAACATCGCCAAGGGCCATGGCGGCACCTCGGTCTTCGCGGGCGTCGGCGAACGCACCCGTGAAGGTAACGATCTGTACCATGAATTCCTCGACGCCAACGTCATCGCCAAGGATGCCGACGGCAACGCGATCAGCGAAGGTTCGAAGGTGGCCCTGGTTTATGGCCAGATGAACGAACCGCCGGGCGCCCGTGCCCGCGTCGCCCTGTCGGGCCTGACGATCGCCGAATATTTCCGCGACGTCGAGAACCAGGACGTGCTGTTCTTCGTCGACAACATCTTCCGCTTCACCCAGGCGGGCGCGGAAGTGTCGGCTCTGCTCGGCCGTATTCCTTCGGCCGTGGGTTACCAGCCGACCCTGGCGACCGACATGGGTCAGCTGCAGGAACGCATCACCTCGACCAACAAGGGCTCGATCACCTCGGTCCAGGCCGTCTACGTCCCCGCGGACGATCTTACCGACCCGGCGCCGGCGACCTCGTTCGCGCATCTTGACGCCACCACCGTTCTCAACCGCGCCATTTCGGAACTGGGCATCTATCCGGCGGTCGATCCGCTTGACTCGACCAGCCGCGTTCTGGAACCCCGCGTCGTCGGCCAGGAACATTACGACACCGCCCGTGCCGTCCAGTCGATCCTGCAGAAGTACAAGTCGCTGCAGGACATCATCGCGATCCTGGGCATGGACGAGCTGTCGGAAGAGGACAAGATCACCGTCGCCCGCGCGCGCAAGATCCAGAAGTTCCTGTCGCAGCCGTTCCACGTCGCCGAAGTCTTCACCGGCATCTCGGGCAAGTTCGTCCAGATCGAAGACACGGTGAAGTCGTTCAAGGCCGTGGTCGATGGTGAATATGACCATCTGCCCGAGAACGCCTTCTACATGGTCGGCGGCATCGACGAAGCCATCGAAAAGGCGAAGAAGCTGGCTGCCGAAGCAGCCTAAGCTCTAACCTCATATACCCCTCCCCGGTTCGGGGAGGGGGCATAGGACATAAAAATGGCACTGCATTTCGAACTCGTGACCCCTGAAAAGCTCGTCCGCTCGGAAGAGGTCTATCAGGTCGTCGTTCCCGGCACCGATGGCGACTTCGGCGTGCTGGAGGGCCACGCGCCCTTCATGTCGACCGTGCGCGACGGCGCGATCCAGATCTTCGCATCGGCTGGCGCCGCACCGGAAATCATCCCGGTCGAGGGCGGCTTTGCCGAGGTCAATGAAAAGGGCCTGACGGTTCTCGCCGAAAAGGCGGGCTGAGGCTTCCTGGCGCGCAGGCCGATGGGGGAGCCAGGCTCTTTCCAACCTGCCGCATTCATGCCAGACGAACGGACCAAGGGGCGCGCTTCGCGCCCCTTTTTCTTGTGAGTGCCGCCCGCCGATGACCGCCCTCGCCGCCAAGACCGCTGTTTCTGCGCCACCGGCCGGCTCTGGCGGCCTGCTCGCGCACACCGTTCCGGCCGGCTGGCTGATCGCCGCGCTGTTTGCCTGGCTCGGCCTCGACCAGTTGCTGCTCTGGCGCTTCCTGGATGTCGCCCCGTTCTGGGCCTATCCCCTCGCCCTGCTGCTGATCGGCGGGCTGTGCACCGTCATGCTGCGCACCATGCCCGACCGATCGGGGCCGAGCATCGGCACGCTGCTGCTATGCACGGGGGTCTCTCTGCTGCTGCTGATGCTCGGCGGCGAAGGCCGGTTCTTCTATGCCAATGTCGACTGGCAGGTGCGGCTCGCCGCGCTTCGCGACATGGCCGTCAATCCCTGGCCCTTCGTCTATACCGAACGGGCTGTCCCCGACCTGTTGCGGGCGCCGATCGGCATGTTCCTCGCCCCTGCCCTGCTCTACAAGGCGCTGGGCGTGCGCGCGGGCGATATCGCATTGCTGGCGCAAAATGCCCTGCTGCTGGGCCTGACTCTCGCGCTTGCCGCGCAACTGTTCGACGGCCGGCGCGGTCGATTGGTCGCGCTGCTCGTCTTCCTCGGCTTCAGCGGCCTAGACGCGATCGGCGACCTGCTCCTCAACGGCCGGCTGGGCGACCATCTGGAGGACTGGATCGGCCTCCAATATTCCTCGACAATCACCCTGGCCTTCTGGGTTCCGCAACATGCCATGTCCGGCTGGATCGGGGCGATGGGCTATCTGCTCTGGCGCCGCGAGCGATTGCCATTGGCGCCCTATCTCGCGCTGCTGCCGCTGACGGCCTTATGGTCCCCGCTCGGCCTGATGGGCGCGATGCCCTTTGCCGCGCTGGCCGGCATCCGTACCCGGGCGGCGCGCCGGCTGCGTATCGCCGAAATGCTGCTCCCGGCTCTGGCCAGCCTGTTGGCCGTCCCGTCCCTTCTCTATCTCGGCGCGGCATCTGGCGCGGACGTGGGACTGCGGTTCCAGCCGATTCCGCCGCTGCAATGGCTGATGTTCCAGGGGATCGAGACCCTGCCCTATCTGGTGCCGTTGCTGTTGGTCGCCCGACCGTCGCGATTTGGCCGAGACACGCTCTGGCTGGCCTTCGCCTGGCTGATGCTGATCCCGTTCGTGCAGATCGGCTGGTCGATCGATTTCATGGCGCGGGCATCCATCACCGCGCTGGCCATCCTGACAGCGATGCTGGCCGATGAACTGGGCAATGGGAACGAACGGCGCACCTGGCTGATCGCCATGCTGCTGATCGGCAGCCTGACGGGGCTGGCCGAAATCCGCCGCGCGCTTGTCCATCCGCCTGCGCCCGAAGTGCGCTGTTCGGTATCGAAGGCGTGGGATCAGACCTTTTCCGCCTTCCCCAAGGGATCCTATTTCGCGCCCCTGCCCGCCATGCCCGCCCTGGTGCGACCGGCAAGGCCCACACCTGCTCCTGCCAGCGAACCGGCCCGGTGCTGGGACCGGCTATGGTTCAGTCCGCATAATTTCCGGCAGCCAGGATCAGGCGGAGAGAATCGCGTAAAGTGACAGGCCGATCGGGAAATTGATGCGGCCCAGCATGTGGCGTTCGGCCGCGAGCACCTGTTGCAGCGAGCGATTGAGCCAGGGGGCTGGGCGCGCATCGAGCGGCGCTTCCCGCCGAAGCAACTGATGCGCCAGCCGTTGGGCAACGGCGAGCGGGAACAACAGGCTGTTGAAATAGCCCGATGCCTCGACCCGCAAGCCGGCCGCCGCGGCGACGCGGGCAAGGCCATCATGCGTATAGCGCCGCTTGTGGTGGTGCAGCACGTCATGATCGGACCATAGCCAGGGAACCGCCGGCACGGTGACGAGCAGTCGCCCGCCTGCCGCAAGCCGGCCGCGCAGTGCGGCGAGCGACGCTTCATCCTGGTCGACATGCTCCAGCACGTCGAGCAGGGCGATCAGGTCATAGCGCCGGTCGCCGAAGCCGACCTTCTCCGGCAAGGCGCCTGCCTCCACGGTGGCGACGCCGCGCGCGGCCGCGATGGCCCGTGCTTCGTCATCATATTCCAGCGCATCGACGTTACCATGCTGCGCCAGAAGCGCCAGATTGCCGCCGGTACCGCAGCCGGCTTCCAAGATGCGGGCGTCATCGGGCAAGGCGGCATGATCGCGGATCAGGCCATCGATGATGGCGCGGCGGGCGACGAACCACCAATGTTCGCCCTCCTGAGCATTCATGCTCGTATAGGCTGAGCGGTCCATTCTTCGTCCCTTTCCAGTTGATCGAGCGTCGGGGTCGCGGCGCCCCCGACGTTGCGCGCCCCGGCATCGGCGGCGACGATATATAGTGGCCGCTGCCGCACCTCACGGGCGATCCGCCCGACATATTCGCCCATGATGCCCAGGCTGAGCAGGTTGAGCCCGCCAAGGCCCAGGACGGCAACCATCATCGAGGCATAGCCGGGCACGTCGACGCCGGTCGCCAGCGTATGCACGACCAGAAAACCGGCATAGGCAAAGGCGATGAGCGCGATCGCGCCACCGACATAGGACCAGATGCGCAGTGGCATGGTGGTCGATGCGGTGATGCCGTCCACGGCTAGGGACCAGAGCTTGCCCAGTCCCCATTTGCTGCGTCCGGTTTCCCGCCGCGCCCGGACATAATCGACCGTCGCGACCCGGAAGCCGATCCAGGAAAACAGGCCCTTGTTGAACCGGGCCTGTTCCCCCAATTGCTTGACGACATCGACGGCCTGCCGGTCAAGCAGGCGGAAATCACCGACATTTTCGGGAATGGGATAATCGGACAGGCGGTTGAGCAGCGCATAGAAGCCCCGCGCGCTCCAGCGCTTGAACCAGCTGTCGCTCGATCGATCGGCCCGCCGCGCATTGACCACCTGGGCACCAGCGAGCCAGAGGCGAACCATGTCGACGATCACTTCGGGCGGATCCTGCAGATCGACATCGATCGGGATGACCGCGTCTCCGACAGCATGGTCGATGCCGGCCGCCAAAGCGGCCTCCTTGCCGAAATTGCGCGACAGGCGGACATAGCGCAGGTCCGGGTTGAACCGCGACAATATCTCCAGCACATCACCGGTGCGGTCCGCGCTGCCATCATCGACGAACAGATATTCGGCGCGCGCGTCGGCGCCGATCAGGGACAGCGCCTCATCCACTGCAGGCCGCGCCGCATCAAGGAAAAGGGAGATGCCATCCTGTTCGTTGAAAACGGGAATGACGATGGACAAGGTTCGCATGGCACCGAAATCCTGAAAGCCTGCAATCCCTATCGGCGAGATTGGTTAATGTCGGGTAACCGTGCCCCGCCCCTCACCCCGATCCGGCACGACGCCATCCTTGCCGGCGATCCACGATCCTCAGAATGGGCGCCGGCCCATTAGCCATTTGTCAAAGTTTCCAGCTTATTCACCTTCTCCAGCCATGGTGAATCGGCCCATTTTGGGGTGGCTGGCCCGATCGCAGAATTCCGGCGGAGAGTTATGAGCGCATTTGGACGGAAAAATGGACCTGCCGGCATCAAGCCGGGTTTCGGCGTCGCCCGACCGATGCACAGCGGCGGCGCAGCGCGCGAGGAGGCCCCGCGCGGCGGCGAGCAGTTCCCGCCGCTCGATCTGGCCGCCCTGCCCGGCGAAATTCCGCTCGATCCGTTGTCGGCCCCGACCAGCCAGATGCAGCGCAATGCGGACGCCATGTCGCGCCTGTCGGAACGCGCCAATGCCGAACATGTCGCCGATGCCGGTCCGCAAGGGTTCGAGGCGTCGGTTCACAAGATCAAGGAACAGGTGCTTCCCCGCCTGCTCGAACGCGTCGATCCCGAAGCGGCCGCGACCCTCACCAAGGATGAACTGGCGGAGGAATTCCGGCCGATCATCATGGAAGTGCTGGCCGAGCTGAAGCTGACGCTCAACCGGCGCGAGCAGTTCGCGCTGGAAAAGGTGCTGGTCGACGAGCTTCTGGGCCTCGGCCCGCTCGAGGAATTGCTGGCCGACCCGGACATCAGCGATATCATGGTCAACGGCCCGGAGCAGACCTATGTCGAAAAGAAGGGCAAGCTCCAGATCGCGCCGATCAAGTTCCGCGATGAAGAACATCTGTTCCAGATCGCCCAGCGCATCGTGAACAAGGTCGGCCGCCGCGTCGACCAGACCACGCCGCTGGCCGACGCCCGCCTGCCCGACGGTTCGCGTGTCAACGTGATCGTGCCGCCGCTCAGCCTCAAGGGCACGGCCATCTCGATCCGTAAATTCTCGGCCAAGCCGATCACCATCGACATGCTCGCCCAATGGGGCGCGATGAACCAGAAGATGGCGACCGCACTCAAGATCGCCGGCGCCTGCCGTTTCAACATCGTGATCTCGGGCGGTACCGGTTCGGGCAAGACGACGATGCTCAATGCGCTGTCGAAGATGATCGATCCGGGCGAGCGCGTGCTGACCATCGAGGACGCGGCCGAACTGCGCCTGCAGCAGCCACACTGGCTGCCGCTCGAAACCCGCCCGCCCAACCTGGAAGGCCAGGGCGCGATCACCATCGGCGATCTCGTCAAAAACGCCCTGCGTATGCGCCCGGACCGCATCATCCTGGGCGAAATTCGTGGCGCGGAATGTTTCGACCTGCTCGCCGCGATGAACACCGGCCATGACGGTTCCATGTGTACGCTCCACAGCAACAGCCCGCGCGAATGCCTGGGCCGTATGGAAAACATGATCCTGATGGGCGACATCAAGATCCCGAAGGAAGCCATTTCCAAGCAGATCGCCGACTCGGTCGACCTGATCGTCCAGGTGAAGCGCCTGCGCGACGGTTCGCGCCGCGTCACCAACGTGACTGAGGTGATCGGCATGGAAGGCGACGTCATCGTCACCCAGGAACTGTTCAAGTTCGAATATCATGACGAGGATGACAGCGGTAAGATCATCGGCGAATATCGCTCGATGGGCCTGCGCCCCTATACGCTGGACAAGGCCCGCATGTTCGGCTTCGACCAGCCCTTCCTCGAAGCCTGTCTCTGACCCTTAGGGAATAAGGGCGCCCGCTCCCGCGTAGACGGGGATGTGAATCGTCACATCCTCATCGCGGGAGCAGCCTTTCTTGTCCGTTCGATCCCTTTCGCGCCATGGCCTTGCCGCCATGGCGAGCGCCTTTCTGGGCGATGTCGCGCTGGCGTCCGACGCCTATCCCGACGTGCCCGAACCGATGATCTTCGACATGATGCGGCCGCTAGGCGCCAAGCGCGGCGAACTGGAGGTCAATACCCTGGCGACCGTTCCGCTGTCGGGCGATGACGACGCCGTCCATTGGGCGCCGGAAATCGAATATGCCTTTGCCGACGGCTTCGCGATCGAGGGTGAATTGCCCTTCGTCAACGGCCGGCTTGCTGAACTGAAATTGGGTCTGCAGGCAAGTTTCGGCACCACAGGCGGCGGGCGCACCGGCCATGGCGTCCAATATCTCGGCATCTATGACCGCCGCGCCAAACAGTATCGCAGCAGTTTCGCCTATATGGCGGCCCACCGCTACAACAACCGTTGGAGCAGCGTGACGATGGCAGGGCTTGCCGACGTCAAGCTGTCGGGCGGCCATGGCCGCAACGGCGTGATCCTCAACCACTCAGCCTTCTACGACAGCCGCGAAGGGCAGGTATTGGGGCTGGAGATCAATTATCAGGGCGGCAGCGAGGGCGGCCTGTTGCTGATGCCGCAATTGCACCAGCAACTGGGCGGCAATTTCGCCATGCAGGCAGGGCTTGGAGCGGAACGGCCGCGCGGCGATGTCTTCCGTCCCACCGCTGGCCTGCGCATCATTCGTCAATTTTAATTGGCCATCGATGGAATAGGCGCGATCCGACAAGCGTATGCGGGGCATGACGCTGCATTCCCCGCTCTCTTCCCTTCGCGCCCATATTCATGCCGCCCTGCCGGTCGCCGCGGCGCCGGCATCATCCCGGCCGCTGAAGATCGCGCTGTTTTCGGGCAATTATGATTGCGTGCGCGATGGCGCGAACCGGGCGCTCAACCGCCTGGTCCGGCATATGCTGGACGAGCACAAGGCAGAGGTGCGCATCTATTCGCCGACCGCACCGACGCCGGCCTTCGCCTCGGCCGGCGATGTCCGATCAGTGCGCTCGCTCTGCATTCCCGGTCGCCCGGAATATCGGCTCGCGATCGGCCTGACCCGTGCCGCCCGCGCCGATCTGGAGGCGTTCCAGCCTGACATCGTGCATCTGTCCGCGCCCGACCTGCTCGGCCGGCAGGCGCTGAACTGGGCGCGGCGCAACGCCGTTCCGGCCGTCGCCAGCCTGCACACCCGGTTCGAGACCTATCTTGCTTATTACCGCCTCGGCTTCCTGCGGCGGCAGGTCGAGGCCTATCTCGATCGCTTCTATGGCGATTGCGACCGCATCCTCGCCCCGACCCCGCCGATCGCCGCGGACCTCGCCGCAATCCATGGCGCCGAACGCATTGCCCTCTGGAGCCGAGGCGTCGATCGATCCGCCTTTCACCCGGCGATGCGAGATGAAGGCCTGCGCGCCCAGCTTGGCTATGCGCCCGACGATGTCGTGCCGCTCTTCTTCGGCCGGCTGGTCCGGGAAAAGGGACTCGATATCTTTGCCGACGCCATCATGGCGGCGCGCGCCAACGGCCTGTCGCTGCGCCCCCTGATCCTGGGCGATGGCCCGGCACGCGATGCCCTCGCCCGCCATCTGCCCAATGCCAGCTTTGCCGGCCATGTCGAAGGGGCACGTCTCGGCGCACTGGTCGCCAGCGCCGACATATTGGTCAATCCCAGCGTCACGGAGGCGTTCGGCAACGTCAATCTGGAGGCGATGGCCAGCGGCCTTGCCGTCCTGTCGGCCGACGTCCCCAGCGCATCCGCCCTGATCGATGATGGCGTCAACGGACTGCTGGTGCCGCCGGGCGACGTTGGCGCCTATGCCGGCGGCCTGGCTTCCCTCGTCCGCGACACCGGCCTAAGGCGGCGGCTTGGCCGCGCGGCGGAGGCGACGGCGGGCGACTATCGCTGGGACCATGTCCTGGATTCGGTGGCGCGCGTCTATCGCGAACTGGCGGGCGCCCCAATGGAATGATGTGGATGACGGGCAAGCGGACGGACATGGAAATGGAGGCGGACCTGCGCGCCATGCGCCGCTATGCCCGCGCCCTGTCGCGCGACCATGTCGTCGCCGACGATGTGGTGCAGGACGCCGTGATGCGCGCGATCGAACGGCGCGACCAGTTCCAGCCCGATCGCAGCCGCCGCCGCTGGCTGCTGGCCATCGTCCACAATGTGTTCATCTCGGCGAAGCGGCGCGAGGCGGCGGAAACGCGTCGCAATATGGCCTTTGCCCAGATCCAGGTCGATCATGCCGATCCCGACCAGGAGGTGCGCGCCGACCTGATGCAGGTCGCCCGCGCCTTTGCCGACCTGCCCGACCATCAGCGCGCCGTCATGCACCTGACCGTCGTCGAAGGGCTGAGCTATCAGGAAAGCGCCGACCTTCTGGGCATAGCGGTCGGCACGGTGATGTCGCGCCTTGCCCGCGCGCGGGCGACATTGCGACAGGACAGGGACAGGCAGCCGCGCGATCGGCTGCGCATCGTGGGAGGACAGGATGAGTGAGGATCCTTCGGAGATCGAACTGATGGCCTATGTCGACGGCCAGCTCGATCCTGGCCGGCGCTTTGCGGTGGAAACCCGCCTGTCGCGCCGGCCCGACCTCGCCGCGCAGGTTATGGGCGACCTCAGCGCCCGCACCGGGCTGCGCCTGTTGGCGCAGGACCGCGCGCCCCTGCCCGAAGCCATGGCGGCACAGGCGAGCGCGATCAGCCCGCCCGCCACGCGCCATCGTCGCTTTGCGATTGGCGCTGGCGGCGGCCTCGGCCTGCTGGCGGCAAGCTTCGTTGCCCTGCTCATGGTGCGCGACGGGCCGCCCGCCTATGTGGTCGATGCCGCAACCTCCCACCGCGTCGCCATGATCCGCGCCCGGATGCAGGGGCAGATCGAATCGCCCAGCTTCGACCCGCGCGAGATATTGGCCAGCACCCATATCGACATTCCCGGCCTGCCCGCCGACTGGCGCGTGACCGATGTCCAGCTCTTCCCCGGTGAACGCACCCCCGCGCTGCTGATCGCGCTGCGCACGCCCGAAGGACGCGACCTGTCCATCTATGCCATGCACCAGCGCACCGACGCGCCCGAGCGGCCGGATTCGGTGCGCGAGGGCGCCCAGTCGGTGGCCTATTGGCGGCGCGGCGACATGTCCTATGCGCTGACTGGCGAGGATGAACCGGCCGCGATCGACGCCACGGCGGAATCGATCGCGGGCAGCTGGTCCTGACCGGCCCGTCCCTAACCACCGGATTTCCTTGCCAGTGGGATGCGGGCACGGCACACCCTGCGCTCCAGATCCGTTGAGAGGTTGCCCATGTCCGCTTTTCCCCGCCGATCGATCGCGCTTGCCGCTGCCCTTACCCTCCTGCCGCTGGGCGCGGCCGTCGCCCAGCATGCCGGCCATGGCGCCGATCCGGTGGCAGCCGCCATCGGCGCGTCCAGCCGCACCCCGGCCAATGTCGCCCGCGACAAATATCGCCACCCACAGGAAACGCTCGCCTTCTTTGGCGTGACGCCGACCCAGACGGTGGTGGAATGGGCGCCGAGCGGCGGCTGGTACACGGAAATCCTGGCGCCGCTGCTGCGCGACAAGGGCAGCTTCTACGCGCTCCAGCCGACCGGCCGCTATCTTGACGGCTACAAGAAGTTCCTGGCCGAAAAGCCGCAGGCCTATGACAAGGTCAAGCTGGTCGCCTATCCCGAGGAAGCCGCCAGCATCCCGGCCAACAGCGTCGACACCGTGCTGACCTTCCGCAATGTCCACAACATGGTCATGGGCGGCAGCGAGGATGCGACCTTCAAGGCCTTTTTCGCCATGCTCAAGCCCGGCGGCACGCTGGGCATCGTCGACCATCGCCTGCCCGAGGATCGCGACACGGCGCTGGAAAAGAGCAGCGGCTATCTCAAGGTCTCGACCATCCGCCGCATCGCGGAAGGCGCGGGCTTCGAATATGTCGGCGCATCGGAAGTGAACGCCAATCCCAAGGACACGGCCGACTGGGAAAAGGGCGTCTGGACCCTGCCGCCCACGCTGCGTAACGGCGAAGTTGACAGGGCGAAGTATGTTGCGATCGGCGAAAGCGACCGCATGACGCTGAAATTCCGTAAGCCGCTCAAGTAAGAAACCCGGTCCAGCCCGGTTGCGCCATCGCGTAACCGGGTTAAGGAAGCGGCGTGTCCAGCGCCGCCGCCCCGTCCCGCCCGCATCGCCCACTCTTCGCCATCGGTCTGCGCCTGGTCGCGGTCATCTGTCTGGCGGTGATGTTCGTGACCGGCCGGGTTGCTGACGCCCATGGCGTCCATCTGGTCGAAACCCTCTTCTACCGTCAGGCGCTTGCCCTGCCCGTGGTCTTCGCCTGGCTGGCGATGAGCAGCGGCATCGGCGCCATCCGCACCCGGCGGATCGGTGTCCATGCGACCCGCATGGTCATCGGCCTCACCGGCATGGCGCTCAATTTCCTATCCTACATCCTGTTGCCGCCGGCGGAAGCGACGACGATCGGCTTCACCATGCCGATCTTCGGCACGATCCTGTCGGCGCTGATCCTGCGCGAACCCACCGGCATCCATCGCTGGGCCGCGGTCCTGATCGGCTTTCTGGGCGTCCTCATCATGGTCCGGCCCGAAGGCGGCCATTTCCCGCCGATGGGCGTCGCCGTCGCCATCACCGCCGCGCTGGTGACGGCCAGCGTCAGCCTGGTGCTGCGGGAACTGGGCCGCACCGAGAGCGCGGGGGTCGTCGTCTTCTGGTTCACGGCCCTGTCGGTGCCGCCGCTCGGCATCGGCATGCTCTTTTATGGCCAGCCGCATGACGCGCAGACCTGGGGGCTGTTGCTGATGATCGGCCTGTTCGGCGGCATCGCGCAACTCTGCCTCACCGCCGCGCTGCGCTGGGCGCCGGTGTCGGTGGTGCTGCCGATGGATTATAGCTCGATCCTGTGGACAACCCTGCTGGGCTGGGCGATCTGGGGCGATTGGCCGATGTGGACCACCTGGGTCGGCGCTGCACTGATCATCGCCAGCGGCCTCTATATCGCCTGGCGTGAACATCGCCACGCCAGGCGTATCGCGACGGCCTAAGCCAGAAGTTCCGCGTCCAGGCCGATATCGGCCTTCAACAGTTTCGATACCGGGCACCCGGCCTTCGCCTTGGCCGCCAGTTCCTGGAAAGTCGCATCGTCGGCGCCGGGTATCTTCGCCTTCAGCGTCAGCTTGCTCGCGGTGATGGCAAAGCCGCCCTCCTGCTGCTCCAGCGTGACGACCGCACTCGTCTCCATCTTTTCCGCCGTCAGTCCGGCTTCGCCCAGGATCAGCGACAATGCCATGGTGAAGCAGGAGGCATGGGCCGCCGCGATCAGTTCTTCCGGATTGCTGCCCGGCATGCCCTCGAACCGGGTAGCGAAGCCATAGGGATAGGCGTCGAGCGCGCCGCTCTGGGTCGAGATCGTGCCCTTGCCGTCCTTCAGGCCGCCACTCCAGGCCGCCGAACCGCTGCGATTGATCTTCATGCCGATGCTCCTTGCTGTGAAGCGGAGGAACCCCAGCGGTTCCCCATGGTTGCATCAGAATAGAATGTTTTTGCAGGAGAGTGACAATGGCCGAGATGATGAGCGCGCATCGCCATGACCTGATCGCGTCCGACCGGGTCGAGGGCACCGCCGTCTACAACCGCCAGGGCGACAGGCTTGGCAAGATATCCCATTTCATGGTCGACAAGCGCAGCGGCCATGTGCGCTATGCGCTGCTGTCCTTCGGCGGTTTCCTGGGCATGGGCAATGAACATTATCCCCTGCCCTGGTCGATGCTGGCCTATGATATGGACAAGGGCGGCTATGTGATCGAACTGGCCAAGGAGGTGCTGGAACAGGCGCCCCATTATCTGGACGAGGACCGGCCGGCCTTCGACGATGCCTATGGCCGCAACGTCTACCAATATTATGGGCTGATTTACCCCTGGTAGCTTTTTCCTGCCCGTTCAGGGCCTTGATGCGGGCGCGCGGCCATGGGGTCGACGCGCCTGTTTATCTGGCATTCAGGTTGCCCAGATTCTGACACATTTCGGCGCTCACCCATTGTCTACCAGATGAATAGTATTATTTTGGGAGGCTCAGAATATAGGACGAGGATAAGGATAATGGAGCGATTCGGACATTCGGGTGACGCGCGCCAGCCGGTCGTGCTGACCATCCCCGGCCTCAACAACAGCGGCCCGGATCATTGGCAGACATTGTGGGACAGCGGACGCGGCGATTGCCAGCGCGTCGACCTGGGCAGCTGGGCCAGCCCCAATCGCAATGCCTGGGTCACGCGGCTCGACGCTGCCATTCGTCAGGCCGATGGGCCGGTCATCCTGGCGGCGCACAGCCTGGGCTGCCTGGCCGTCGCCTGGTGGGGCGCCCTGCAAAGCCAGGCCTATGGCTGGCCGGTGACCGGCGCGCTGCTGGTGGCGCCGCCCGATTGCGACCGGATGGAAACGCCCGAGACGATTGGCGGATTCGGCCCGACGCCGCGCACGCCCCTGCCCTTCCCGTCGATCCTCGTCGCCAGTCGCAACGACCCCTATATCTTCTTCGAACGCGCCCACAGCATCGGCAAGAATTGGGGCAGCCAGTTCGTCGATGCCGGCCATAGCGGCCATATCAACGCGGATTCGGGGCTGGGCGCCTGGGGCTTTGGCCAGGCGCTGCTGGAACGGCTGATCGACAATGCGCAGGAACAGGCGTCCGCCGTGCGCCAGATGCGCCCGGCCATGCCGATGGCGCGGCTCGATCGCCCGTCCGACGGGCTGCGCATGACCAGCTGATATCGGCCCCAGACATCGCCGGGGCGCGACAAGAGAATCTTGCGCGCCCCTTATATTTGCTTTTTTGTCTACTAATGCAGTTGAGTTAAAACGCGGCCAGAGGGATGAACATGACCGAACATAGAACCATCGAACTTCGCCACAGCCGCGCCGAAGGCCAGCGCCCCGACATCATCGCCAGCATCGACAAGGTGCGCGACGTACTGGAAGGGCTGCGCTTCGGCTCCATCACATTGACCGTCCATGACGCCCGCGTCGTGCAGATCGACGTCACCGAAAAGACGCGCCTGACCGCCTGACCGATCAAGGGAGGGCAAGCGCATAGATCAGGGCATGTCGGGGATGGCATGCCGATGCGGCACTGGGGACGCCGCATCACCAGAAACGACCCCAGCACGGCTTTGACCGGACCACCGGAAACGCCGCGATCAAAACTCACCGGACCTCCGGAACCAAGGGGAAGAACATGATTGCGCGTTTTCTGTTGCTCGCCAGCGTGGCGAGCGCGTCATTTGTCACGCCTGCCGCCTTTGCGGCTGAAGCCGCCCAACCCGCGGCCGCCGATGACCAGCAGGCCAGCAGCCCGCGCGGCGACGTGATTGTCGTCACCGCCCGCCGCCGTCAGGAAACCGCGCAGGAAGTGCCCCTGGCCATTTCCGTGGTGAAGGGCGACAGCATCGAGGCGACCGGCAATTTCAACATCGTGAAGCTGCAGCAGCTCGCACCGACGCTGCAGGTCTACACCACCAATCCACGCAACACCTCGGTCAACATCCGTGGCCTTGGCGTGCCCTTCGGCCTCACCAGCGACGGCTTCGAACAGGGCGTCGGCATCTATGTTGACGATGTCTATAACAGCCGCGTCGCCGCCGCGACTTTCGACTTTCTCGACGTCAACCAGGTGGAAGTGCTGCGCGGTCCGCAGGGCACGCTCTATGGCAAGAACACCACGGCGGGCGCGATCAACATCACGACCAACCAGCCGACCTTCGACTTCGAGGGCCGCGCCGAACTGACGGTCGGCAATCTGAACTACAAGCAGGCGAAGGCCGCCATTTCCGGCCCGCTGACCGACACGATCGCCGCCCGCATCGCCGTCGCCGCGACCAGCCGCCGCGGCACGCTCTACAATGTGACCAGCCAGCGCTGGATCAACGAGCAGGACAATCTGGGCATTCGCGGCCAGTTGCTGTTCCAGCCGACCGAGGATTTCAGCCTCACCTTGTCGGGCGACTATAGCAAGCAGGATCCCGAATGCTGCGGCACCACCTTCGTGCGCGTCGGCAAGACCCAGCGTCCGCTCAATCGCCAATATGATGCGCTCGCCGCTGCGCAGGGCTATGTCGTGCCCAGCCGCAACCCCTATGACCGGCTGACGGACCTCGATTCCAACCTCAATGCCGGCAACAAGATTGGCGGCGTGTCGGCCAAGATCAAATGGGATGTCGGCCCCGGCACGCTGACCTCGGTCACCGCCTGGCGCTTCTGGGACTGGAAGCCGGAAAATGACCGCGACTTCACCGGCCTGTCGATCGTCTCCAAGTCGCAGAACCCCTCGCAGCAGGACCAGTATAGCCAGGAATTCCGCTATAATTACGAAAGCAAGGACATCGACTTCGTCGTCGGCCTGTTCGGCTTCAAGCAGCGGATCGACACCCAGGGCACCGAACAGCAGGGCGAAGATGCGGCCCAGTGGAGCCTTGCCCCCTCGACCGACCCGAACAACCCCGCCAACATTCCGGCCACTCTGGCGGGCCTGACCGCCAGCAACACGCAATGGCTCAAGGCCGACAGCGCCGCCCTGTTCGGGCAACTAAGCTGGAAGGTCACGGACGCCCTGACCATCCAGCCCGGCGTGCGCCTGAACTATGACAAGAAGTCCGGTTTCTACCAGCGCGTCGTCACCAATGCGCAGGGTCAGGCCATCAGCTGCACCACGGTTGCGGAGCCCGGCACCATCAAGGGGACCACGCAGCAGTGCGGCGTCTATCAGCCCCAGGTCAGTTCCCCGTCCGACAGCGCCTGGAACTTCACCTATGACTTCAACGTCAACTACAAGCTCGCGCCGGACGTGCTGGCCTATGCGACCTATGCGAAGAGCTTCAAAACGCTGGGCATCAATCAGAATGGCCTGCCGCTCAACGCCGACAACACCGTCAATTACGACGCCAGCACGGTGAAGCCGGAATCGGTCAATCATTATGAGATCGGCCTCAAGACCCAGTTCCTGGATCGCCGGGCGACCTTCAACCTCACCGCCTTCCGCACCGACATCAAGAATTTCCAGGCAACCGTGAATGGCGGCCAGTTCGGCACGGTGCGCGGCTATCTCGCCAATGCCGGCAAGGTGCGCTCGCAGGGGATCGAGGCGGATTTCAAGATCGTCGCCAGCGACCGCTTCACCGCCTATGCCAATGGCGCCTTCACCGACGCCAAGTACAAGAAGTTCGTCGACGCCCCCTGCCCGCCCGAATTGTCCGGCGGCACCTATCAGCCGTCGGGCGCCACCCCGGATTATTCGCAGCCCGGCGTCCCCGGCGCACTCAGCCCGCGCCAGTGCGACATTTCGGGGCAGAACCTGCCCGGCGTGTCGAAATGGGCCTTCTCCTACGGCGCGGAATATAACATCCCGGTCACGCTGCTGGCGAAGGACGGGCAGCTTTATCTGGGCGTCGACGGCAATTACCGTTCGCACTGGAACAGCAATGCTTCGCCATCCATCTACACCGAAGTGAAGGGCTATGCCCTGACCAACGTCCGCGCCGGCTTCCGCGGCGAAGGCTTCGATGTGTTCGGCTGGGTGCGCAACGCCTTCGACGTCAACTATATCGAAAATCTTCAGGTCGCGCCGGGCAATACCGGCCTGATCGCCGGCCAGGTCGGCGATCCGCAGACCTGGGGCGGCACGATCAAATTCTCCTTCTGATCCGATCGGACACGGACGGGACGGCCGGCCGGCGCGCGCATCATGCCGCGCCGGCCGGTCCGCCATTTGCACGTCGCCCCGCGCTGGGCTAGACCGCGCCCCATGTCCACGACCTTTACGCTCGACACCGCGACCAGCCGCGCCAATCCCACGCCCGCGCCGATGAAGCGGCTGACCGTGCCCCAGATCCAGCGCCGCAAGTTCGAGGGCAAGACCGACGAGCCGCTGGTGATGCTGACCGCCTATACCGCGCGTCAGGCGCAACTGCTCGATCCGCATTGCGACATGCTGCTGGTCGGCGATTCGCTGGCGCAGGTCATCTATGGCCTGCCCTCCACCCTGCCGGTCACGCTCGACATGATGATCGCCCATGGCGCCGCCGTGGTGCGCGGCAGCTATCACAGCGTCGTGCTGGTCGACATGCCCTTCGGCTCCTATGAGGCATCGCCGCAGCAGGCCTTTGCCAGCGCCAGCCGCGTCATGGCTGAAACCGGCTGCGCCGGCGTCAAGCTGGAAGGCGGCGAGGCGATGGCGGAGACGATCCGCTTCCTCACCCAGCGCGGCATCCCGGTGATGGCCCATATCGGCCTGACGCCGCAGGCGGTGAATGCGCTGGGCGGCTATGGCGCGCGCGGCAAGAGCCAGGAGGAACATGCCAAGATCCTGGGCGACGCGAAGGCCGTGGCCGCCGCAGGCGCCTTTGGCATGGTGGTCGAAGGGGTGATGGAGGAACTGGCCGACATCATCACCACCAGCGTCGACATACCCGTGATCGGCATCGGCGCATCGGCCCGTTGCGATGGCCAGGTGCTGGTGGCGGAGGACATGCTGGGCATGTTCGAACGCACCGCGCGCTTCGTGAAACGCTACGCCAACCTTGCCGAAACGATCAGCCAGGCGGCAGAAAGCTATGCCGCGGAGGTGCGCAATCGCAGCTTTCCGGGCGATGATCAGGTCTATCGGCCGAAAAAGTGATTTGCGTGGCCACGCTGCGCCGCTAATGATCCCGCCTTCCGGCTGCCCCTAATGACCATTTTTCGGAGATTCCCGTGGCCCTGACGCCGCAAAACAGCGAAGCCTTCATGCGGGAGGTCGATGACGCCGTCCGCCAGGACCAGCTCCTGACCTTCTGGCAGCGTTATGGCCGCGCCCTGGCCGTGCTGCTGATCGTCGGCCTCGCCGCCTTTGGCGGCTGGCTTTACTGGCAGCATTACAGCAAGACCCAGTCGGAAGCCGTGTCCGAACAGATGGACAAGATGCTGGCGACGGCGGTCGGCGGCGGCACGCCCGATGCCAAGGATGTCGATGCGCTGGCCAAGGCCAGCCAACCCGGCTATCGCGCCTCTGCCCTGCTGGTGAAGGCTGGCCTTGCCGCGCGCAAGGGCGACAACAAGGCCGCGATCGAAGCCTATAAGGCAATGGCAGCGGACAGCTCGCTCGACCAGCCCTATCGCGACCTGGCCCTGATCCGTCAGACCACGATCGAATTCGACGCGCTCAAGCCGCAGCAGGTGGTCGACCGCCTCAAGCCCCTCGCCGTCGAGGGTGCGCCCTGGTTCGGCAGCGCCGGCGAACTGGTTGCCATTGCCTATATGAAGATGCGCAAGCCCGAACTGGCCGGCCCGATGTTCGCGGCCATGGCCAAGGATGAGAATGTGCCCCAGTCGATCCGTTCACGTGCGCGACAGATGGCGGGGCTATTGGGAATTGATGCGGTCGAAACGCCCGCCGAACCGGTACAGGGATAAGCAAGCGCATGGCTAAGCACAGCATCACGAAATTCGGCCCGATGGGCCGTACCCTGACCACCGTCGCCCTGGTTGCGATGCTGGCGGGCTGCGGTGTGGTCGGCGGCAAGAAGGGCGGCCCCAAGACCCCGGTGGTCGGCAACCGCACCTCGATCCTGTCGAACGAACAGGGGATCGAGGTCGATCCAACGCTGGCCGACGTGCCCGTCACCCTGCCCGAATCCTACGCCAATGACCAATGGTCGCAGCCGGGCGGCGATCCGTCCAAGGCGATGGGCCATCTGGCGCTGGGCGCAGCGCCGCAGCAGGCCTGGACCGCATCGATCGAAGGCAGCACGCCCCAGGCGCGTCTGGCCTCCGCGCCCGTCGTGTCCGGCGGCAAGCTGTTCGTGATCGACGCCGGCGCCCATGTCATCGCGATGGATGCCAACACCGGCCAGAAGCTGTGGCAGACCAGCCTTCCGGCCGAAGGCAATGGCCGCGCCCTGTTCGGCGGCGGCGTCAGCGTCCTGGGCGACAAGCTGTTCGCCAGCACCGGCGTCGGCGACGTCGTGTCGATGAACGTGGCCGATGGCTCGATCGGGTGGAAGGTCCATCCCGGCGGCCCGCTGCGCGGCGCCCCCACGCTGGAAAATGGCCATGTCTATGTGATGGGCCAGGACAACCAGATCTTCGCTCTCAACCAGAGCGACGGCGCGACCCAGTGGACCGACAGCGGCACGCTGCAGGTGACCGGCATTTTCGGCGTGGCCGCTCCGGCCGCCGCGCAGGGCACGGTGATCGCGGGCTACAGCTCGGGCGAAATCAACGCCTATCGCTATGAAAATGGCCGCACCCTGTGGGGCGATGCGCTGTCGCGCACCAGCATCTCCACCGCCGTCGCCTCGCTGACCGACATCGACGCCGATCCGGTGATCGACCGCGGCCGCGTCTTCGCGATCGGCCAGGGCGGCCGCATGGCCTCCTACGAACTCACCAGCGGCCAGCGCCTGTGGGAAATCAACATCGCCGGCATCTCCACCCCCTGGATCGCGGGTGAGTGGGTGTTTGCCGTCACCAGCGATGCCAAGCTGCTCTGCGTCGCCCGCGCGACCGGCAAGATCCGCTGGATCAGCCAGCTGCGCCGCTGGCAGAAGGAAAAGAAGAAGGACAAGGCGATCCGCTGGACCGGCCCGGTCCTTGCCGGTGGCCGCCTGATTCTGGTATCGACCCACGGTGATCTGAACTATGTCGATCCGGCGACCGGCACCATCCAGCAGGCAGTGGACATGAACAAGTCCATGTCGCTCTCGCCGGTGGTCGCCAACAACATGCTCTACATCCTTGCCGATGACGGCAAGCTGACGGCGCTGCGTTAAGGGCAGCGATAGAAAGGAAACGGGCCCACATCATGCTGCCCACAGTTGCCATTGTCGGGCGGCCCAATGTGGGCAAGTCCACCCTTTTCAACCGCTTGGTCGGCAAGAAGCTGGCGCTGGTCGATGACCAGCCCGGCGTCACCCGCGACCGGCGCGAGGGCGAGGCTCATCTTCTGGGCCTCGACTTCACCATCATCGACACCGCCGGCTATGAGGATGAGGATCCCCACAGCCTGCCCGGCCGCATGCGCATGCAGACCCAGGCAGCGGTCGAGAATTGCGACGTCGCCCTATTCATGGTCGATGCCCGCGCCGGCATCACCCCGCTGGACGAGGAAATCGCCCGCTGGCTGCGCGAGGGCGACGCCCCGGTGATCCTGGTCGCCAACAAGGCCGAGGGCAAGGCGACCGAAGCCGGCGTCATGGAAGCCTTCATACTGGGCCTGGGCGAACCCATCCCCTTCTCCGCCGAACATGGCCAGGGCCTGGCCGACCTGTTCCAGGCACTGCTCCCCTATCTCGAACGCGAGGATGGCGAGGAACATGAGAAGGAATTTTACGAGGACGAGGAGAGCGCGCCACTCAAGCTCGCCATCGTTGGCCGTCCCAATGCCGGCAAGTCGACCCTCATCAACCGGCTGCTCGGCGAAAACCGCCTGCTGACCGGACCGGAAGCCGGCATCACCCGCGACAGCATCGCCGTCGACTGGATGTGGACCAGCTATGAGGGCGAGGAACGCCCCGTCCGCCTGATCGACACCGCCGGCATGCGCAAGCGCGCCAAGGTGCAGGACAAGCTGGAAAAGCTGGCCGTTTCCGATGGCCTGAACGCCGTGAACTTCGCCGAAGTCGTGGTGCTGCTGCTCGACGCCACCCGCGGCCTGGAGGCGCAGGATCTGCGCATTGCCGACAAGGTGCTGGAGGAAGGCCGCGCCCTCATCGTCGCCCTCAACAAATGGGATACGGTGGAACATGGCTCGGCCCTGTATCAGGGCATCAAGCAGGCGCTGTTCGACGGCCTGGCGCAGGTGCGCGGCGTGCCGATCATGACCGTGTCGGCGGCCACCGGAAAGGGGCTCGATGACCTGATCAAGGTCGCGTTCGAAACCCGCACCGCCTGGTCGCAGCGCATTTCGACCGGCGTGCTCAACCGCTGGTTCGAAGCCGCGCTGGAGGCCAATCCGCCGCCGGCACCGGGTGGCAAGCGGATCAAGCTGCGCTACATCACCCAGAACAAGACGCGCCCGCCGACGTTCGTTCTGTTCGGTACGCGGCTCGACGAACTGCCCGAAAGCTATCGCCGCTATCTGGTGAACGGCATCCGCAAGGAACTGGGCTTCGGCGCCGTGCCGGTGCGCCTGACGCTGCGCAGCGCCAAGAACCCCTATGCCAAATGAGGCGGGCGGCCCCGATGCCGCCCCCTTTCATGTCGACGCCAGGGGCATGAAATGTCCCTGGCCCGTCCTGCGCGCCGCCCGAGCGATGCGTGATGCAGATCATGTGACGATCGATGCCGATGACGCTATCGCCCCGCGCGAGCTGGCGGCCCTGGCGCAGCAGCATGGATGGCAATTTTCCGCCCTTTCCCCGCAGCGTTTCGCACTCAGCAAGGTGCCGGCTTAACCGGCTGTTTACGCCCGCCGGCTAATCTCGCGAGCGTCAGGAAAGGAGTGCGCAGGTGCCCGAACACGCTACCGAACTGGTGGACTGGAACGATTTTGCCCGGACCCGCACGGAGCTGGGTACGGCATTCATGCGCATTCTGGGCTATTTCCGCGAAGATGGTGAAAAGGCGATCGGCACCATCGAGCAGGCCTTTCGGGACCGCGATGCCGTCTCCCTCGTCCGTCCGGCCCATACGCTGAAGGGCGAATCAGCCCAATTCGGCGCCCATCGGCTCAGTGCCATGGCCGAGGAGATCGAAATGGTCGCACGCCGCTGCGTCGAGTTTCGCGAGAGCCCGGACGAACTGATCGAGACCGTGGTGGCGCTGCGCCCCTGCTTTACCGAGACCATGGCCCTGCTCGATCGCGACGCCAATCCGCTGGTCGCGCGCCGTCCCACCTTCGGCCGCCGCGTCGAACCACAGGGCTTTGGTCGCGCCGGCTGATATTCGGTATTGAAATAAAACTGACCATGGCCCCATATGGCGGCCATGACCCGCTTCTCCGTCCTTGATCTCGTTCCTGTCCGCGAAGGCAGCGACGTGTCCGCCGCCCTTGCCGACGCTGCCGATCTGGCTGCCCATGTCGAAGCATTGGGCTATCACCGCCTCTGGGTGGCCGAACATCATGGCATGCCCGGCATCGCGTCGGCCGCCACGGCCGTCGTGCTCGCCCATATCGGTCAGGCGACATCCTCCATCCGCATCGGCGCGGGCGGCATCATGCTGCCCAACCACGCGCCGCTGCTGATTGCCGAACAGTTCGGCACGCTGGACGCGCTGTTCCCCGGCCGCATCGACCTGGGCCTGGGCCGCGCCCCCGGTTCCGACCAGAAAGTGTCGCAGGCCATCCGCCGCAGCCTCAGCGGCGGGGCCGACCAGTTCCCCCGCGACGTGCTCGAACTCCAGGCCTATTTCGCCGGCGACGATCGGCTGGGCATTCAGGCCACGCCGGGCGAAGGCGCCAATGTGCCGCTCTGGATTCTCGGCTCCAGCCTCTACGGCGCGCAACTGGCGGCCGCGCTCGGGCTGCCCTACGCCTTTGCCTCCCATTTCGCCCCGGCCGCGCTGGACGAGGCGCTGGCCATCTATCGCCGCGACTTCCGCCCTTCGGCCCAGCTTGACCGCCCCTATGCCATGGCCGGCTATAATGTCTTCGCGGCCGACAGTGCGGCGGAGGCCGAACTGGTCGCCAGTTCGATGCAGCAGGCCTTCGTGCGGCTGCGCACCGGCCAGCCCGGCAAGCTGCAACCGCCGCTGGCAGGCTATTATGACAGCCTGCCGATGCAGGCGCGGGCGATGCTGTCCGATGTCCTGAGCGCCTCCAGCATCGGCACCCAGGCGGATGTCGAGCGCGACCTGGCCGCCTTCATCGATCGCACCGGCGTGGATGAGGTGATCATCGCCGCCCAGATTTTCGATCCGGCGGCACGCAAGCGCAGCTATGAAATCGCCATGGCAGCGGCGCAGGCGATCGGCGCCCGTGAACTAGCCTGATGCCTCAGGTGGCGGCCAGCCGGCCGCCACTCATCAGCCCGGCCATGGTCGGCGACAGGCGCTGCATCAGGTTGCCGATCAGGATCACCACCGCCAGCACCAAGAAGGGCTGGGCAATCAGATAGAGCGGATAGAGCGGCGATCCGAGCGGACCGAACAATTGCCCCAGTAACGGCCCGCCCAGCCAGATCAGGATCAGATGGGCGCAGAAGAGGAAGAAGGCATAGGGCTCGACCCGCATCAGCAGGCCGCGCGCCGGGCTTTCCGCCAGTGCCCAGGCCAGCCGCCAGAAACAGAGCGACGCCGCCATGCGCACCGCCATGTCGAGGCTCGCCAAGGCCAGCGGCGCCAGCCCCGCCCCGCCCTTGAGCGAGACATAGAGCTGCGCGCCCATCAGCAGGCCAAAGGGCAATGAAGCTGCCAGCATCGGCACCGCCGCGGCCCGGTCCGCCCAGCCCTCGCGTCGGGCCAATATGCCGATGGTGAAGAAGAAGAGGATCGACGGGCGCATCAGCACCGGCGGCCCAAGCCCCGCAATCTGGCACGACAGCGCCGCCAGCGCGACCGCCATCAGCATCCAGTTGGGCAACCGCACCAGCAAGGGCGCGGCCACCATGCACAGGAACAGGTCGCGCAGGAACGGCATCTGGACATTGATGTCCGGATTGCGGTTGATGATGAACAATTCCTCGGCGATCCAGCCGCCCGACTGCGGCACCGGCGCCGACAGACCCAGCAGCCAGGCCGCGCCCGACACCAGCAGGATCGCCACCGCATTCCACAACAGCATCGGCAGCAGGATCGTCCGCGCCTTGCGCCCGACATGATCGAACCAGTTGCGCGTGCGCGCCGACCCGCCGACCAGCCAGCCGGAAATCAGGCCCAGCAGCGGCACCGCGCTACGGCCGAAAATCTCCATCAGCACCCAGCGCAGCCCTTCCTGCGGGGAGCCACGCAGCAATTCCAGATCCTGGCCGTTCCGTCCGGTCCAGGCATGGACATAGACGACACCCAGAATGCAGATCACACGCGCAATCGCGATCGCGTCGGAACGGCGCGTCGCATTGGCCAAGACGATATCGGGCAAGCAAAAATCCTGATTGTGGCAGGTTTCCAATGCCCGAAACCCGCTCCTGTTCCCCCTCCCTCGCGACGGAGCGAGCCGGAAGCGGGATCATGGGACGCATCAGCGCGGATTTCCGCGCTCCACGGGCCGATCGGCAAAGGGCATTTCGGCCCGTGGGTAATCCAATATTTACCTCCCCCCGATAGCAATCTGGTCGATTGCCGGACGCGTGCCGGCTGCGGGGGACAATAGAGGCTCATGACCCAGATGCCGGGCGCACATCAATTTTCGCACGACACGGGCGCTGCCGCATCGTCTGCCGGCCTGCACCAGGCGCTGGGCATGGTGTTCCAGATCGCCGGGTCGAGTTCGAAGATCCTGGTCGATCCCAACAGTCTCGCGGCGCTGGCCCATGATCCCGACACCTGCCTCGCCATGGCCGGCCAGGTCGGCAGCCAGGTGAAGATGCGGGTCGGCGATCGCTGGCTGATCGCCAATATCCGGTCGCTGATGCTCGACCGGCGCGATGGTGGCGCGATCATCGCCGATATCGATTTTCTGGGCGAAGGCGATGAGGAAAAGCTGACCGGCCGCATCTACGGCTTCCGGCGCGGCGTCACCCGCTATCCCACGCCCGGCACCGACATCTATCCGGTGTCCAGCTATGACATGCAGCAAATCTATGCCGCCGACGACCGGCCGCATGTCCAGATCGGCACGGTCTATCCCACGATGGACACGCGCGCCGCGCTCTATGTCGATTCGATGCTGGGCAAGCATTTTGCGCTGCTCGGCTCCACCGGCACCGGCAAGTCGACCAGCGCGGCGCTGATCCTGCACCGCATCTGCGACCTGTCGCCCCAGGGCCATATCGTCATGATCGACCCGCATGGCGAATATGGCGCGGCCTTCCAGCAGAATGGCGCGGTGTTCGACGTGAACAACCTCGCCCTGCCCTATTGGCTGATGAATTTCGAGGAACATTGCGAGGTGTTCGTCACCTCCGAAGGCGCCGAACGCACCCAGGATTGCGACATCCTCGCCAAATGCCTGCTCGCCGCGCGGATGAAGAACCGTCTGGCCGAAAGCATCGGCCGCCTGACCGTGGATTCGCCCGTCCCCTATCTCCTGTCCGATCTCACCGCGATCCTGCAGAACGAGATGGGTAAGCTCGACAAGGGCACCGGATCGCTTCCCTATCTGCGCCTCAAGTCCAAGGTCGACGAGATCAAGGGCGACCCGCGCTATTCCTTCATGTTCTCCGGCATGCTGGTGGCCGATTCGATGCAGGCCTTCCTGGCCAAGGTCTTCCGCCTGCCTTCTGGCGGCAAGCCGATCTCGATCATCGACGTGTCCTCCATGCCTTCCGACATCACCTCGGTGGTCGTCTCGGTGCTGTCCCGACTGGTGTTCGACTATGCGCTATGGGCGCGCGACGAACCGCAACGGCCGATCCTGCTCGTGTGCGAGGAAGCCCATCGCTACATTCCCGCCAGCACCGCCGGCGGCGGTCAGGCGGTGCGCCGCATCCTGGAGCGGATCGCCAAGGAAGGCCGTAAATATGGCGTCTCGCTGGGCCTCATCACCCAGCGTCCGTCGGACCTTGCCGAAGGCGTGCTGTCGCAGTGCGGCACCATCATCTCGATGCGCCTCAACAACGACCGCGACCAGGCCTTCGTGAAGGCGGCCATGCCCGAAGGCGCGCGCGGCTTCCTCGATTCGATCCCTGCCCTGCGCAACCGCGAGGCGATCATCTGCGGCGAAGGTGTCGCCGTGCCGATCCGCGTCGCGCTCGACAATCTGGAAGAAGCGCGGCGCCCGGCTTCCGGCGATCCCAGCTTCACCCAGCTCTGGCGCCAGGCCGGCGGCGAGGACGACATCCTCACCCGCACCATCACCCGCTGGCGCAACCAGGGCCGCTGATCGGCGTATCGGCCTCAGCCGGTCGGCGCGATCCGACCGGCCGGCTCGGTCTCGCTATGCACCGCCTCGCGGCATTCCTCTTCATGCATCGGCACCATCAGCTTGGCCTTGCGCCAGCCGCCCTGCCAATAGACCAGAGCCGCGAGTGTCAGGGACACCGCCGATCCCACCGGGAAGCTCAGCCACAGCGCATCCGCGCCGATCCGGGGATAGGCGAGATAATAGAAGCCCAGCCGCACTGCGAAGAGGGTGAAGACCAGGATCAGCAGCGGCGCCACCACCACGCCGTTGGCGCGCATCACCCCGAACAGGATCATGGTGCAGCCGAACAGCATGAAGCTCCAACTTGCGAGCAACTGCATGTTCCAGGCCGCATCGATCACCGCCTGGTTATGGCTCAGGAACAGCGCCAGCAGCGCTTCGTGGAAGATCAGGATGACGACCACCATCGCGCCGGTGATCGCCAGCAGATAGGATATGCCATAGCCGGTGATCCGGCTGATCCGGTCCCACCGACCCGCGCCGATATTCTGCGCCGCCATGGCGCTGACCGCCGCGCCCATCGCCATCGCCGGCATCTGCAGATAGGTCCAGATCTGCTGCGCCGCGCCATAGGCGGCGGTCACCAGAAACCCTTCGCGATTGACCAGGCCGATCATCACCAGGCCGGACGTCGACATGACGATCATCTGCAGGCCCATCGGCAGGCCCTTGGTCGACAGCACTCGCATCTCGTCCATCGCCGGCCTGAGATAGCCAAGCTCCGCGCCGCGAAGCCGCAACGGCAGATCCTTGGCATAGGTATAGATGACCAGCGCAATCAGGCTGATGAAGCCCGCCGCCGCCGTTGCCGCCGCCGAACCGCCAATGCCCATGGCGGGGATCGGACCCAGCCCCAGGATCAGCACCGGATTGAGTACCAGGTCGATCGCCACCGACAGGATCATGAAGATCAACGGCGTGCGCGCGTCGCCGGTGCCACGCAGCCCCATCATCATCATGACGCTCAGCAGCGAGGCCGGCATCGCGACGAAGATGACGCGCAAATAGGTCAGCGCCATATCAAATGCTTCGGGCGGGGTCGCCAGCAGATGGAGCAGCGCCGGCCCACCGAACCAGCCCGCCACCGCCACGCCCATGGCCAGCAGGAAGCAGAAGCCGACCGCCGAACCAAACACCCGCCGCGCCGCATCCATGTCGCGCGCGCCGACCGCCTGCGCGATCATCACCGTCGACGCCATGCCGAAGCCGAACACGACGGAGAACATCAGGAACATGATGATATTGGCGTTCGCCGTCGCGGCGAGCGCCTGTGGCCCCAGGAAGCGACCGACCCAGATCGCGTTGATCGATCCGTTCAGCGACTGGAGGATATTGGACGCCAGCGTCGGGATGGCGAATGTCAGCAAGGTGGAGGCGATCGGCCCCTGAGTCAGGTCCCGCGCCCCTTGTGCCCCTGCTGCCATTCGCCCTTACCCCTTATCCCCGATTGCGGCGCAGGCTAGGCGGCTCAGCCCAGCCGGTCCAGTGCCGCCTTCAGCCTTTCCGCCTCGGCGGTCTTTTCGGCATGGTCCTCGCGCGCCTTGGCCACCGCTTCGGGCTTGGCCTTTTCGACAAAGGCCGGGTTGGACAGGCGACCGCCCAGCGAATCCCGTTCCTTGGCCGCTGCCGCCAGCGCCTTTTCGAGGCGGGTCTTTTCCGCCGCGATATCGATCACGCCTTCCAGCGGCAGGATGAAGGTCGCCTCGTCGACGACGATCTGAGCCGCACCGCCAGCGACATCCTCGCCAAAGGCCAGGCTCTCGATCCGGCCCAGACGCGCCAGCGCCGCGCCCTGGCGATCCAGGCGGCCACGGGTTGCGTCCGCCGCATCGCGCACGACCATGCGCAGCTTGGCGCCCGGCGGCACGTTGAGTTCGGTCCGCGCGGTGCGGATCGCACTCACCAGACGGATCAGCCAGTCGATCTCGCCCTGTGCGTCGGTATCGACCTCATAGAGGGCGACCGGCCACTCGGCCACGATCAGTTCCTGCGCGCGCTCGCCGGTCAGCTGCCACAATTCTTCGGTGATGAAGGGCATGAAGGGATGCAGCATGACCAGGATCTGGTCGAACGCCCAGCCCGCGACCGCCTTCGTCTCGTCATCCATCGAACCCTTGGTCAGTTCGATATACCAGTCGCAATACTGGTCCCAGACGAAGTGATAGATGGCATTGGCGCCCGCGTCGAAGCGCAGTTCGGTCATGGCCGTGTCGATCGCCTGCACCGTCGCCACCGTTTCGGCGATGATCCAGCGATTGACCGGCAGCGTCGCGTGCGGCGCTTCGCGGCTGGTCGAGGCGGTGACACCATTGGCCTGCAGGAAGCGCGCCGCATTCCACAGCTTGGTCGCGAAGTTGCGATAACCCTCGACCCGCTTCTCATCCATCTTCACGTCGCGGCCCTGGCTTTCCATCGCCGCCATGAAGAAGCGCAGCGCGTCCGCGCCGAACTTGTCGATCAAGCCCAGCGGATCGACCACATTGCCCTTGGACTTGGACATTTTCTGGCCGTCGGCCGCGCGGACCAGGCCATGGAGATAGAGCTTCTTCCACGGCACATCGCCCATGAACTCCATCCCCTGCATCGCCATGCGCGCATCCCAGAAGAACAGGATGTCGAAGCCGGAGATCAGCAGGTCATTGGGATAATGGCGGCTGAGCGTCTCGCTCTGCTCCGGCCAGCCCAGCGTGCCGAACGGCCACAAGGCGGACGAGAACCAGGTGTCGAGCACGTCGGGATCGCGCACCAGCCTCTTGTTGCCGGCCTGCAGTTGCGCTTCTTCCTCGGTTTCCGCGACATAGGCATTGCCCTCGTCATCGAACCAGGCCGGGATCTGATGGCCCCACCAGAGCTGGCGCGACACGCACCAGGGCTGGATATTCTCCATCCAGTTGAAGAAGGTCTTTTCCCAGCTCTTGGGGACGATCTCGATCCGGCCGTCGCGCACCGCCTGCATCGGCGCCACCGCCAGCTTGCCGGCGTCGACATACCATTGGTCGGTCAGCCAGGGTTCGATCACCACGCCAGAACGGTCGCCATAGGGCGTCTGGATCGTACGCGGCTCGAAATCGGCGGCGACGTCCTCGCCTTCCTTGTTCTTGGTGACATGCGGCACCAGCAGGCCCAGCGCCTTCATCTCGGCGACGACGATTTCACGCGCGCCGTCCACGCCGTCCTTCTTGAAGCGGTGCAGCCCCAGGAAGCGATCGGGGATCAGGCCGTCGGCGGTCTGCACGACATTGGCGTCGGCATCGAACATGTTGAGCATGTCCGCGGCCTTCATGCCCGCGCGCTTGCCGACCTCGAAATCGTTGAAGTCATGGCCCGGCGTGATCTTGACCGCGCCCGACCCCAGTTCCGGATCGGCATGTTCGTCGGCGACCACCTTGAAGCGGCGACCGGTGATCGGCTGGAGAATCTCCTTGCCGATGACCGCCTGATAGCGGGCATCGTCGGGATGCACGGCGATCGCCATGTCGGCCAGCATGGTTTCCGGGCGGGTGGTGGCGACGACGATATGGTCGCTGCCATCGGCCAGGGTCACGCCGTCGGCCAGCGGATAGCGGAAGCGCCAGAAGCCGCCCTGCGTTTCCTTGGTCTCGACCTCCAGGTCGGAAATGGCCGATCGGAAATGCGGATCCCAGTTGACTAGGCGCTTGTCGCGATAGAGCAGGCCGCGCTGATGCAGTTCCACGAACACCTTGATGACGGCCCTGGAAAAGCCCTCGTCCATGGTGAAGCGTTCATTGGCCCAGTCCATCGAACAGCCCAGACGGCGCAGTTGGCTGGTGATCGCGCCGCCACTTTCCGCCTTCCATTCCCACACCTTGGCGACGAAATCGTCGCGGCTGAAATCGGTGCGCTTCTGCCCGGCCGCGTTCAGCTGCCGCTCGACCACCATCTGGGTCGCGATGCCGGCATGGTCGGTGCCGACCACCCACAAAGCATCCTTGCCGCGCAGCCGCTCATAGCGCACGACGATGTCCTGCAGCGTATTGTCGAGCGCATGGCCGACATGCAGGCTGCCGGTCACGTTCGGCGGCGGATTGACGATGGTGAAGGGTTCTGCGCCCGGACGGTCCGGACGGAACAGGCCATTGGCCTCCCAATGCTGGCACCAGCGGGTCTCGATGGCGGCGGGGTCAAAGGTTTTGGGCAGTTCGGTCATGATCGCGCTTTAACGCCTGCCGCACGACACGCAAGAGAGCGCCCAGACGTCAGAGCCAAACTATGTTGCGTCATCCAACATTGCGGGCGGCAATAACGCTTTCAAGAGTTCGGGAATGGCATCGGCTTTGACGCGAACCTTGCCATCCCCCTTTTGCGCAACCAATTCGAGTTCCGCACCGCTGTTGTCATATACCCAAGCCCTGTCTGCCTGGTAGAAAAACCAGGAGAGCTGTTCAAACGACCGCTCTCGTCGCGATCGGACCTTGTCGGCCGGGACATCATGCCCGCCTTTAGCGACGCGCTGCTTGATGCGCTTCAACTGCTTTTCGACGCTATCCAGAAAAACATAGATCAGGTGGATTTCGAAATCATGGCTGCGTGCGAGTTCGACCAATCGCCGATACTTCCCGCTGGACAATACGGTTTCCACGCCAATGGTCTGATGCACCCTGATCGAGGCATCCAGCCATGTTCCAATGCGCTGAACCGCTGCCAGATTGGCATCGAGCAAAGGCAGCTTTTCAGTTTTCTGCAACCTGGCAGTCAGCAAGTCTGGATTGATGATCCATACCGAACCGTCAAATCCGACAAGGTCATTGCGACCGTAAGCGGTACTCTTGCCTGACCCGTTGGGACCAGCGACAATCCATAATCGTGGACGCGCTGTTCCCTTGTTGATCAACTATCGTTCTCTATCTCGCGATTTTCCTTACGGGCACGACGAATATTCGCCTGGAACGACGCGGTGAGGTCGGCACTGAAATTTGGGCTGTCAGCATCGACGATACGCAGCTTCACGATCTGACCATCCTTCCGAACGGTCCGAAATTTGGGCTTGCTGGGCTTCCCTGTATCCAGAGGGCCATCAACCAGTTCGATCAGCTGCGTCGCCATATCCAAGATATAACAATTGACCTGCTATAGTGAAAGAGCCTCGTGGTTCAGCCCATCATTTGCCCTTGGCCGCGCCGGTCCACTGGTCCAGCCAGCCCAGCGCCTCGTCATACCATTGCAGCGAATTCTTGGGCTTCAGCACCCAGTGATTCTCGTCCGGGAAGACGACCAGGCGCGACGGGATCTCGCGCCGCTGCAACGCGGTGAAGGCAGCCAGCCCCTGGGTATAAGGAATGCGGAAATCCTTCTCGCCGGTCACCACCAGCATCGGCGTCTTCCACTGGGCGACATGATTGACCGGGTTCCATTTCTCGAACTCTTCGGGCTTCTCATAATAGGGGCCGCCATGCTCCCATTCGTCGAACCACAGTTCCTCGGTCTCATAAGCCATGGCGCGGGCGTCGAACACGCCGTCATGCTGGACGATGCACTTGAAGCCGTCGGCCCACTGTCCCTCGATCCAGTTCATCATATAGCCGCCATAGCTGGCGCCGAGCGCGCAAGCGTTCTTGGCATCGACATTGGCATCCTTCGCCGCGGCCGCAGCAAGGCCCAGCTTCAGATCCTCCAGCGGCTTGCCACCCCAATCCTGGTTGATCGCATCGGTGAAGGCCTGGCCATAACCGGTCGAGCCATGGAAATCGACGATCACCGCGGCATAGCCATGGGCGGCGAACGCCTTGGGATTCCAGCGATAGGACCAGCTGTCGTTGAAGCTGCCCTGCGGCCCACCATGCACCAGGAAGGCGACCGGCAGCTTGCCCTTGGCACCGGTCGGCTTGACGATCTGGCCCCAGACCGTGTCGCCATTGGCGCCCTTGAAGCTGAAGCGCTGGACCGAGACATCGTCCACCCCGGCCAGCTTCTGCGCGTTGACATTCGTCAGGCGCAACGGCTTTCCTTTCGCCGGCATCTTCCAGAAATCAGCCGGCGACTGGATGCTGTCCAGCGCATAGACGAAACCGCCATCGGGCAGCGGCACGACGCTGCCGGCATGGCCCTTTTCGGTGAGGCGCGTCACCTTGCCCGATGCGGCATCGACGCGGAACACTGGATTGTCGAGCACGTCATTGGCGGTGACCAGCAGCCCCTTGCCATGCGCTTCCCAGGCGATCGAGCCGATCGAACGATCCCAGCCCTGCGTCAGCGCGCGCGTCTCGCCTGTGGCGATGTTGCGCAGCATCAGGACCAGCCGATCGGCTTCATAGCCGGGCCGCTTCATCGCGGCATAGGCCAGCCATTTGCCGTCGGGCGACACCACCGGCATCGTGTCGGTCGCATCATTGGCGTCGGTCAGGTTGACCGGCTTGGCGCTGCCGTCGGCCGGCACGCTGAAGATGTCGAGGTTGGTCGACAGCGGCTCGATCCGCCCGGCCTCGCGCAGGGTGAAGAACAGCGTCTTGCCATCCGCGCTCCAGGCCAGTTCCTCCGCCCCGCCGAACGGCTTGGACGGGCTGTCTCCGACCAGGCCGCCCATCACCGACACCGCCTTGCCTCCCGCGACCGGCATGACGAAGATCTGCGAACGCTGGCCGTCGCTCCACGTATCCCAGTGGCGCACGAACAGCTGGTCATAGACCCGGCCGCTGCCCGCGCTCGGCGGGGTCGGCGCCTTCACATCGTCGATCGTGCGCGCACCGACCGGACGGTCAGCCCACAGCGCCACCTTGTCACCCTGGGGATTCAGCAGGAACCCGGAAATGCCGCCGGGCGCCTTGCTAATCTGCACCGGCTGACCACCGGCGATCGGCGCACGCCACAACTGGTCGTCGCCGCTGGCGTTGGAGACATAATAAAGCGCGCCGCCGTCGGCCGAAAAGACCGGCGATGCCTCATTCTTGTCGGGCACCGACGCGATCAGCCGGGGCGCCTGCCCCGCCTTGTCGATCGCCAGCAGATACAGGTCGGTGCGGCCGCGATTATTGGCGAGATCCGTGCTGCGCAGCTGATAGGCCATCCACTTGCCGTCCGGCGAGACGGTCGGCGACGACACCCGGTCCAGCGACACCATGTCATTGGGCGTGAAAGGGCGGGCAGCCGCCGGCGCCACCAGCGCAGACGACAGCATCGGCGACAGGGCCAGTGCGCCAAGGCCGGCAAGCAGGATATGTTTCATGGAAAAATCACCCTCGGATCGAAAACACGGCGTGCCGGCGCATGCGATGCACGGCCGGGCGCGTCGATGAGATGATCCGTGGTCTAGGCGCGCCTTACGCCCCCGGCAAGAGGCCGGCGCGCGATCGCCGGCCTGTCCACCTCAGCGGCCGGTGATGCGGGAGATTTCCTTGGCGACCATGTCCTCTACCAGCGCGGGCAGACGCGCGTCGAGCCATTCCTTGAGCATCGGTCGCAGCATCGAGCGGACCAGGGCTTCAAGCGTATTGTCCTCGCCCTCGCGCGGGCTGACCAGCATGGTGGACAGGGCCGAGAGCGAATGACGCGCAGCCACTTCGCTTTCCACCGACAGGATCGAGTCGCCGTCCGATTCGGACGGGGCCACGGCCTTCACGGCGCGGGTCGACTTGGGCGCGGGCATCACTTCCTCCACCGGAATCTCGTCGGTCAGTTCCAGCACTTCCTCGACCTCAGCCGACATCACCGCATGGGACGCGGCGCTCAGGTCGATCGGGGTCTTCTGGCGGCGCTGCGGCGCGGCCTGAACGGCATCCTCGCCCTCTTCGGCGATGATCCGCTTGATGGACGAGAGTATCTCTTCCATCGAGGGTTCCTTGGTCATGTCACCCATGGATAATTCCCGTCCAAATTTCATTCCGCACCTATTCCGCCAAGATTACCTGTTCAGGTTAACAAGCGGTTAAGGCTGCACGGCATCGACTTTGGCGTTTTGAGCCGGCGTGTCAACGGTACGTGTCGAAACCGCCTGGGGCTTGCCGTCATAGTCCCAGTCGAACCACTTGCCCTCGACCCGGTCATAATTGACCATCGGGTCATAGAGGGTGCCGCTCTCCAGGCCCAGATCATCGGCCTCGGCATGACCCATGGCTGCCAGCAGGGTGAAGCCGGCGACATAGGCATTGCGGCGCGCGGTCACCAGTTCGACCTTGGCGTTGAGCGATTCCTGCTCGGCATTGAGGATGTCGAGGATGGTGCGGCTGCCGACCGAATTTTCCGCGCGCACGCCTTCCAGCGACAGTTCGGCGGCATCGACCGCCTTCTGGCTCGACTGGATGGTGCGCAGCGACGCCTGCAACGCCGCATAGGCGGCGCGCGCCTGCGAGATCACGCCGCGCTCGACCTCGATCTGCCGTTCGATCGCCTGCGACTCGAGCGCCTGGTTCTGGCGCACCTGCGCGGCCGGGCGACCGCCCTGGTAGAAGGGAATGGTCAGGGTCGCACCAACGGCCGCCTGCTTGTTGGCCGCAATGTCCTTGTCCATATAGTCGGTATAGCTGCCCTGGCTGAACCCGCTCAGGGTCGGCAGCGTGGCGCCCTTGGCCGCCTTCACGTCATAACGCGCCGCCTCACGCGACTTCTGCGCAGCAAGGATATCGGGATTATCGGCCAGCGCGACGCGCACGGCGCTGTCGGGATCAGCCGGCAGGCCCGGCAGAGCGGGCGGCGATTCCAGATCGACCGGCGCCTCGCCGACCATCGCGATATAATTTTCGCGGCTGGTGATCAGGTTGGATTCGGCGCGCTGCAGGTCGGACCGAGCCAGCTCCAGACGCGATTCGGACTGGGCGACGTCGGTGCGGGTAACATCGCCGACCTCGAACCGGTCGTTGGTCGCCCGGAGATTGACCTCCAGCACCTTCACATTCGCCGCATTGAGCGACACCAGCGCGATGTCGCGGATCACGTCCATATAGGCGGCGACAGTCTGCGAGAACACGCTCGCCTCCGTCCCGCGCAGATTGGCCTGGCCCGATTCGACGCGCGTTTCCGCCGCCTTCACGCTGTTGCGCACGGTGCCGCCGGAATAGATGGGCACATCGATGCTGCCGCTGGCGCTGGCGGACCGATGCGGCGCCAGGAAGCTGTTCGACGGGCGGATCACCAGTTCCTGGAACTGGAGCTGCGAATTGGCCGTGGGCCGCCCCGCCGCCTTCTGGATCGGGACATTCTCGTCCGTCGCCCGCTGACCGGCGCGTGCGCCGGTCAGGGTCGGGTTGGTGCGATAGGCCTTGGCCAGCGCGCCCTGCAGGGTTTCGGCATGCGCCACCCCTGCCATGGAGGAGGATAGCAACAGCAAGGCTGTAGCGGCTTGGCGCCGAAGGGTCATACGCTTTGCTGTCATCTATCCTGTCTCAAAAAACGAACTGCTCCGGCGCGGCGAAACCGGGAAGCACGACCATTTCCATGTCGGTAAGGCTGGCGAGACCCAGCACGCCCGCCACCGCGCGGCCGCTGCACAGGCGAGCGACACCGCGTTCGACGACGCCCGTCACCACCCGTCCCCCATCGACTAGCTGCTGGACGAGCGCAGCGGGGACTTCCTCCACCGCGCCGTCAATGAAAAGAACATCATAGGGCGCACCGGCCGATGCGCCGGCGGCCAGCGGGCCACGCACCACGGTCACGCCGGGCACCGCGATCTCCGCGCCACCCTCGACCTCGACTGCCGTCACCTGCGCACCCAGCTCGGCGAGCAGCGCCGCGCTGTAGCCGGTCGCGGCGCCGATCAGCAGCACCTTCTCGCCGGCCTGGACATCGGCTTCCTTGAGCAGACGGCCAGTGACCAGCGGCGGGTTCAGCGCACGGTCGCCGTCCAGCGGGATCGGGCGATCGACATAGGTCATGGCCCGGCGCTCGGCGGGGACATAGTCCTCGCGCGGCACCTTCGCCATCACAGCGATCACGCGCTGATCGTCCACGGCGCTGGTGCGCAGCTGGCTCTCGACCATGGCGGTCCGCATCGAAGAAAAGTTCTGCTCGGTCACGATAGTTCCTCGCTTGGCACAACTGTATTGGCAATGCAATACACTTAGGGGGTTACCGGACCTCTAAATCAGCATTTCCCCCGCGCCAAGCGGCTTTCCACGATGGAGAGCGAGATTCTTGGGATTGTTCGCCTTCCCACGCTTGACTTTGCGATCAAAGGCGGACATTTGCCGCCTCCACCGCACGGAAGGCCCGATGGCGGAGTGGTGACGCAGAGGACTGCAAATCCTTGCACGCCGGTTCGATTCCGGCTCGGGCCTCCATTTTCCAGATAGATCCGATCCCTGCCGACTCAAGGCAGCAGCCCTGTTCAGGCTGCGCTGCGTCGCATCGCCTGCCGCCAGCGCCAATAGCCCAGCACCGCCAGCCCGATCATTGCGGCATAGAGGCCGGCCGTCAGCCACAATCCCTTGAACGCGAACATGCCGACATAGAAAATGTCGACCGCGATCCACAGCAGCCAGCTCGCCGCATGGCGCCGCGCGGTCCAATATTGGGCTACCAGGCTAAAACTGCTCAGCGCCGAATCCATCCAGGGCAGCGCCGCATCGGTATAATGATGGGTGAACCAGCCGATCGCGCCGGCACAGAGTGCGCCCAGCGCCAGCCCCTTGGCGGCCCGTATCGGCGGCAGCGGCACCACCCTTACCTCGCCCTCGTCGCGCTTGCCCCGCGCCCAGCCGATCCAGCCATAGACGATGGCGATGCCGAACAGCCCCTGCAGCACCATGTCGGCATAGAGGCGCACGTCCAGGAACAGCTTGGCATACAGGGCGCAGGCCATCAGGTTGACCGGCCAGCACAGCAGATGCCGCCGCGCCGTCAGCCAGATGCCGAGGAAGCTGATGATGACGGCAATGATCTCCAGCACAGACATCAGCCCGCCACGCCCTCGCGAAGTTGCGCCAGAAAGCCCTGCCCCGCCCCCGACAGGAACCAGTCGGCATGGCCGACCAGATAAGCCTGCCAGGCCAGCATCGCCCCTTCGCGATCGGCCAATATGCCGAAGAAATAGTCGATCTCGGTCAGGGCGAACTCGACATGGACCAGCGGTAGCAGGCGCAGCAGCGTATCGATCTCGGCAGGCCCCAGCGGCAGCACACTGCGATAGCCCGCCAGCAAGGCCAGCGCCCCATCCACATCCGCCGGCTCGGCCAGCCGGCCCTGATCCAGCGTCAGCCAGGGAATCGCCGTCCGCTCGATCGCGGTGGCCAGATCATGCAGTGCGCAGCTGCGGGTCGACAGGCCGAAATCGAAGATGCTGCTGACCGCGCCTTCCGCCGACCAGAGCAGGTTGGAGGGGTGCCAGTCATTATGGGTCCAGAGCGCAGGCTGTTCCGCCAGCCGCGGCGCCAGTCCCTGCCCCAGTGCCGCGAACAGCCGCGCCAGTTCCGACCGCCAGGGCAGCTCCGCCAGAAAGGCCGCCACCGCCGGTCGCGCCGCGACATAGGCGTCCACTGCGGCCAGCGGATCAACGGCAGGCAATATGGTGAAGCTCGACACCAGCGGATGCGGCCCGCGTGCCGGCGCGGCGAAACCGGCCGCCGCCCGATGCAGTTGCGCCAGCGCCACGCCGGCCGCAAAGGCGTGATCGGGCGACAGGAATGGCGTCCAGGACTGGCGATCGCGATAAAGATCGATACCCGGCGCCTGGCGATGCAGCTCATAGCTCCATTCGCCCAGCGCAACCGCGCCGGCGCCATCGGCGGCGCGCAGCACATCGGGCACCGCCAGCCCGGCACCGCGCAGATGCGCCATATAGCCATGCTCCTCGGCCAGCGCCGCCGGCGTCCGCAAGCTCTGGTGATGCCGCTTCAGGAACAGCGGGCCACGATCCGTCTCGACCAGCGCCGCCGCCGAGAAGGGGCGCGGCGAATGCCAGGCCAGCGCCGCCAGCCGGCCTGCATCAGGGAAATGGGCCAGCACCGCCGCGGCCTCATCCGCCGTGATCGCCGGCCAGGCCGGCGCCTCCAGCGCCAGCCCCATGCCATGGACCAGATGCGGGGCGGCGGCGCTCATCGTCAGAAGGCGCGCGACAGCGTCGCCACCACGGCGCGCCCGCTGCCGACATAATAGGTCGGCGCCGAACCGGCGATCAGCGTGCCGTTGCGCCCGACCGTGTCCTGCGCGTTGGTGCTGATCGCATAGACGCCCGACAGGACACGCGGATTGGTGACGTTGATCGCGTTGATGCGCAGGTCCATCACCTGCGCATCGATCAGCCCGGCCAGATGGACGCCGACCGACAGGTCCAGTGTGGCATAACCCTTGATGCTCTCGTCATTCATGAAGGTCGCATATTGGCGGCCGACATATTTGAGCGCGCTGCTGCCGAACAGTCGGCCATCATCATAGGTGCTGCCCAGCGCGAACTGGAAGCTGGGGGCCGACACTGCCCGCTTGCCCCTGGTCGGCAGATAATCGCCGTTGATCGCCAGATCGTCGTTCAGCCGCGTGTGCAGATATTCGGCCGAGGCATAGATGCTCATCCCCTTGGCCGGGCGATAGTCGATCTCGCCGTCCAGGCCATAGCTGCTCTGGCTGCCGGCATTGATGGTCGAATTGACCAGCGCGCCGCCGCTGTCGATCACCGTCGCCACCTGGCGGTTGCGGAAATGATAATGGAAACCGGTCAGCGAAAAGGACAGGCTGGGGCCGATATAGCGATAGCCCAGTTCCTGCGAGATCGAATATTCGTTCTTCAGGCCGTCGGTGCCCTGGCTCACCAGTTCGCCGCCATAATAGCTGTTGTAGAGCGCGAACTCGTTGGGCGTGCGGAAATTGGTGGTGATGTTGGCGAACAGCTGCTGCCGGTCGTCCAGCTGATAATGGATCGCCGCCCGCGGCAGCGCGGCGAAGCTGTCGATCCGCACCGTCGATTGCGGGCCCGGCAGATAATTGCGGCCGTTGCGCAGCAGGTTGACGCCCTTGAAGCCGATGTCGATGCCCAGCTTGGGCGTCACCGCAATGCTGTCGGACAGGAAGAAGCCCTTGGTGACCGTCTCCGTGCGCTGATTTTCATAGGCCAGCAGCCGCCCGTCGGCGGTGCGGATCGCCTTGTCCTGATAGCCCCACTGGTCGACCGGCCGGCCATCGGCATCGATCGACGTATAGGATTGCGTCACCCGATCGGTGCCATAGTCGAACCAGAGGCCTGCGACGATCCGATGCGCGCCGGCCTGCAAGGTCAACTTGCTGACGTCGCCGACGCGGAACTGCTTGCCGGTCCAGTTGCCCATCACCGTGGCGACGCCATCGACCGCACCGGGCAGGTCGATCGGCTGGGTCAGCTCCTCGGTGCCCAGATAATTGCCGGTGGTGGCCAGCTGCGTGCCATAGGGCGAATTGCCATGGCCCATCTGCAGATAGGCACTGCTGTCGAAGCTCAGCGTGTCGCCGAGCTTGAGATGCACCGGCGCCGCGACATAGAAATTGCGGAACGGCGCGCGATAGAGCCGCCAGTAGTTGGTATTCCCCTCGCTATAGGTCTCGTCGAAATTATAGCCCCGGCCAGAGACGTCCCAGTCCGCCTTGCTCGGGCTGGGATAGGTCGATGTCTTGGCATCGTTGAAGGAAAAGGCGATGCTCGCCCGGTTCCCCTCACCCCATTCGTTCAGCAGCTTGGCGTCGATATGCTGGCGCTGGTCATGGCCCGCCCCGCGCCAGTTGTCGGCGCGGTTGTTGGAATAGGAAATGAAGCCCTTCAGCCCGGTCGACCCGATCCGTCCCGTGTCGATCCGCGCAAAGACGCGCCGCTCGTCATAGGAACCGACCGACAGGTTGACGAGGCCGCCCGCCTCCGCCCTGGGATCATCCAGCGTCAGCGACAACAGGCCGCCGGCCGCCGCGACTACCGGCGAGTCAATGTCTGCCGCGCCCTGCGCCAGCATCACCTGCCGCACATTCTCCGCATCGGCAAATTGCGAGGGATAGGCATAATAATAGCCGATGTCATTCTGCGGCGCGCCTTCCATGAGCACGCCGATCTGGTCCTGGCCCAAGCCGCGCAGCGTCAGGCTGGACGATGCCGACAGACCATAAGGGTCGCTGGAAGAGACATTGGCGCCGGGCAGCAGGTTGACCAGCTGGAACGCGTTGAGCGTCGGCGCCTGCTTGATGATGAAGTCGGTCGAGATCGCACTGACCGCCTTGGGCGCGCTCTGATCGGGCAACAGCCCTTCCGGATCGGGATGGCCGACGACCTGAATATTGGTCGACTGGTCCAGCTCATCCTCCGCCATCGCGGGCGATGCAATCATCAACAGGGCCAGCGTCAGGCAGGCGCTTCCAACATGGGGCAATCGGGCAGTCTTCATCTCACGTCCACTCCACAGGAGGGACGACGGACCTGCCGCCTTGCCCTCCCTACGCCGGTATCAGCCGGATCAGGTTCAGCGGGTCGTGGTCTGCTGACCACCTCTCAGCCGCGCATCAGCGGCCCCCCGGGGATGCCCGCCCCTTAGGCGTTTCGACGCGAAGTGGAAAGCCCTCTCTATCGGCTCTCGACTTATCGAAGCCCGCCCGGCTAAGACATGGCCATGATGAAGCTGTTCATTGGCAACAAGGCCTATTCGAGCTGGTCGCTGCGCGGCTGGCTGGCGTGCAAGCTCTCCGGCCTTCCGTTCGAGGAAGTGGTGGTCCCTCTCTATGACGAGGAATGGGAAAAGCGTCGCGAGGGCGACGAGTTCGCCCCCTCCTCCGGCAAGGTGCCGATCCTGTGGGATGGCGACGACATCGTCGTGTGGGACAGCCTGGCCATTGTCGAATATCTCAATGAAAAGACCGGGGGCGACCAGTTCTGGCCGACCGATCCGGGTGCCCGCGCCATGGCCCGCTCGATGGCGGCCGAAATGCACAGCAGCTTCGCCGCGCTCCGCCGCGAGCACAGCATGAACATCCGCCAGATCTATGATCCGGTCCCGCCGTCGGAGGCCGTCGCCCACGACATCAGCCGGATCATGCAGCTCTGGGCCCAGGCCCGCGCCCGCTATGGTGGCGAGGGCGACTTCCTGTTCGGCGAGTTCGGCGCCGTCGACCTGATGTTCGCGCCGGTCGTTACCCGCTTCATCACCTATCAGCTGCCGGTCGCCCGCTTTGCCGAAGCCTATATGCGCGCGATCATCGCCCATCCCTGGATGCAGGAATGGATCGGCGAGGCGCAGGCCGAGGAATGGGTGATCGACAAGTTCGAAGTCCCGCCACAGACGGCCTGATCCGATGAGCGACAGCCCCGAGGCCAAGCAGGAGACCCGCAAGGAGGAAGCCGCCCGCATCCGCCGGCGCTGGATCACGCTGGGCGAGTTGCTGGCAGTGGCGGCGGTGCTGATCTCCGCCCTCACCCTCTATCTCAACTGGGCCGACAAGAAGGACGAACGCGCCAGCAAGGCCGCCGAAAGCAGCAAGGCCTCCGCCCGCGCTGCCCGGCTGGTGCTGCACGCCGCGGCCGATGGCGACAGCCGCCTGACGCTCAAGCCCGCCGATCCCGATCAGCTGGTGCAGAGCCAGACCATCCATTTCCCCAGGGCGCTCGGCATCGCACCGGTCGACACCACCGGCGAACCGCGGATCGAGGCCGGCTGGTTCGAGGATGCGCTGAAAAAGGCGCGCAATGCCGCCAAGCTGCCCGACGACAGCATCGGCGACGAGAAACTGCCGGTGACCATCGTCACCCAGTTCGTCGTCAATGGCGACACCCACAGCGATTCCGCCGTCTACGACATCGGCTATGGCATCGCCGGCAAATGGCTGTCCGGCCACAAGCTGACCCTGCGCGGCCTGTCCCTCGTCAGCCACGCCCAGGGCGCCGACGCCCAGGCCAAGATCGACGCCCGCTGGGCCCGCCAGACAAAAGGCTAGAGCCGCACGGCCACGTTCAGGCAGGCCGAAGCTGACGTCTCAGTTCCTCCCCAAGCTTGCTTGGGGAGGTGGCAGCGCGAAGCGCTGACGGAGGGGCAATGGCGCGACCTCATCTACTTGCCCCTCCACCGCCTTCGGCGGTCCCCCTCCCCAAGCAAGCTTGGGGAGGATTACGGACAGTCGCCTACTACCCACCCGCGCCCCAGCAACAAAAAACCCGGCCGCTCCTTGCGGGAGCGCCGGGCCTTTTGCTCGTCCGGGGACGGGGGTCGGGTTTAGCCGACGATTTCTTCGGGCTTGAAGAAATAGGCGATCTCGATCGCGGCATTTTCTTCGCTGTCCGAACCATGGACCGAATTGGCTTCGATCGATTCGGCCAGTTCCTTGCGGATGGTGCCGGCGTCGGCATTGGCCGGGTTGGTGGCGCCCATGATGTCGCGGTTGCGGGTCACGGCGTTTTCGCCTTCCAGAACCTGGACGACGACCGGGCCCGAGATCATGAAGGCGACCAGGTCAGCAAAGAAGGGCCGTTCCTTGTGAACGGCATAGAAGCCTTCGGCCTGCTCGCGGCTCATGCGGATGCGCTTGGAAGCGACGACGCGCAGGCCGGCTTCTTCCAGCATCTTGGTGACGGCGCCGGTCAGGTTGCGACGGGTCGCGTCGGGCTTGATGATCGAAAAAGTGCGCGTGACGGCCATGGCCCTCATAACTCCGGATTGTTGGAATAAAGTTGCGCGCCCTTTAGACCGGGCCGGATCACTTCGCAAGAGGGGCGCGAGTGGGCTTGGTAGAAGTCCCTATTTCCGGGCGTTCACGGCCCCTGCACCCATTTGCGGCCTTCCTGCCGCCAGAAGCGCGGGGTCACGCCCTCGCGCTTGCTGAGCGCCCGCCAGCTGGTCCGCGCCCCGTCGATCGTGTCCGCATCGAAGAAATAGAAGGCGCGATCGAAGCCCAGCGCCTCCTCGCGCCACACCCCGTCCGCCAGCGCAATATGCCTGGCGCCATTGGCAGCGTCGCAACTCTGCGCCAGCAGCACCGGCTGGGCGGCGTCCAACCCATCGCCTACCAGCCCATTGGCCAGGAAGCTTTCGGGTGGCCCCGCCCACAGGCCCGCCGATATGCGGGCCAGCCGTTCCGGCTCGTCGGCCACCACCAGCAGCCGCGCGCCCATGTCCAGGATGCGCGCTGCGATCGCGGGCAGCACCCCTTCCACGGGATCGCGGCTCAGCTGGTAGAAGTCGACCTGCACCGGCTTCAGCGCTCGAACTTGTCGGCCACCAGCTGGTCGATCAGGCGCACGCCATAGCCGGTCGCACCCTTGTCGGCGGTGGCGCCGGGCTTGTCCGACCAGACCATGCCGGCAATGTCGAGATGCGCCCACTTCACGCCTTCGTTGACGAAGCGCTTGATGAACTGGGCAGCGGTGATCGAGCCGGCGAAGCGCGGACCGATATTCTTCATGTCGGCGATCGGGCTGTCGATCAGCTTGTCATAGGCCTCCGACAGCGGGAAGCGCCACAGCTTCTCGCCACTGGTCTTGCCCGCCGCCAGCAGGTCGTCGGCAAGCGCGTCATCATTGGCAAACAGGCCGCCATGCTCGCTGCCGAGCGCGATCATCATCGCGCCGGTCAGGGTGGCGAGGTCGATCACCACTTCGGGTTCATAGGTCTTCTGCGCCCAGGTCACCGCGTCGCACAGCACCAGCCGGCCTTCGGCGTCGGTGTTCAGCACCTCGATCGTCTGGCCCGACATCGACGTCACGATGTCGCCTGGGCGCTGGGCATTGGCGTCGGGCATATTCTCGACCAGGCCACAGATGCCAACGACGCGCGCCTTGGCCTTGCGACCGGCCAGCGCCTTCATAGCGCCCGCCACGGCGCCGGCGCCGCCCATGTCCCACTTCATATCTTCCATGCCAGGGCCAGGCTTGAGCGAGATACCGCCGGTATCGAAGGTCACGCCCTTGCCGATGAACACGACCGGCTTGTCGGCGGCGCCATCGGTGCCGTCCCATTCCATCGCCAGCAGCCGCGCCTCACGCGCCGACCCCTGCGCCACGCCCAGCAGCGCGCCCATGCCGAGGTCCGTCATCGCCGCGCGGTCCAGCACGGTGATCTTGACGCCCAGCTCGGCCAGATGCTGGCAGCGCGCGACGAAGCTTTCGGGATAGAGGATGTTAGCCGGTTCCGACACCAGTTCGCGGGTGAAGGCAACGCCAGCGGCGACCGCCGACAGCTTGGCCCATTCGGCGTCGGCGCCGTTTGCGACGATCGTCACGGTCGCCAGCGTCGGCTTGGCCTTTTCGGGCTGACGCGTGCGATAGGTGTCGATCCGCCAGCTGCGCAGCAGCGCGCCCAGGCCCAGCCGGGCGGCATCCTCGCCACTCACGCCGGCCGGGAATTCGACCGCTGCGTGGGTCGCGCCGCTGGTCGACAGCTTGGCGGTCAGCGCGCCGCCGGCCCGCTCCAGGTCGGCCGCACTGCCATTGCCGATGCCCAGCAGCAGGACGCGCAGCACCGCGCCGCCTTCCTCGACGAAGCTCTCGACGCTGCCGCCCGCCTCACCGGCGAAGCGCGCGGCGGCGGCGCCGGCGACCAGCGTGGCCGATGCGGCGAGCGGCAGGCTGTCGACAGACCCCTTCGCCACGGCAAGGACCAACGTGTCGACCTGGGGGCGCGTGGGGCTGAATTGGATGTCCATCTGGGGGCCTTTTCTCTGGAATGCCGTGTCGTTCTTGTTTCAGCCAGATAGTGCGGCTTTGCCGCTCTGCAAAGCCATTCGGCGGATTTCCGCCGCCCCGAATGCGAGCAGCGATTGCGGCGCGGGCCAAGCAGTGCGATAGGCAGGGACCAGAAGTGCCCACGAAGAGGCCCCTACGCTTGCAGATTTCCGTGTTTCCCCTGTCGTTCAAACAGGCGCTGCTTGCCGGCGCTGCTTCGTCCTGCCTGCTCGCGGCGCCGCTGGCCCATGCGCAACAGGCGCCCGAGCCCAAGCTGAACGAGCCCCAGACGCCGATCAGCGCGCCCGACGCGCCGGTGCCCGATAATGACCAGGAAATCGGCTTCGCCGCCGATACGCTGGAATATGACACCAACAGTCAGGTCGTGACCGCCACCGGCAATGTCCAGTTGCTGCGCGACGGCAACCGGCTGCGCGCTGACAAGATCGTGTGGGACCGCAACACCGGCAAGGTCGAGGCACAGGGCGCCGTCTCGGTGATCGATCCCGACGGCAATGTCGCCTATGGTGATCGCTTCGATGTCACCGATACGCTCAAGGATGGCGCGGTCGACAATATATTGCTGGTCCTCCAGAAGGGCGGCCGCATGGCCGCGACCAAGGGCGAGCGGGTCAATGGCGTCTATACGTTGCACCACGCCGCCTATACCGGCTGTCCGGTGGAAGGCAGCGACGGTTGCCCCAAGGAACCGACCTGGCAGATCAACGCGGTCAAGGTCGTCTATGACCCGACCAAGCAGCGCGTCTCCTATACCCGCGCCAATGTCGAGCTGTTCGGCCTGCCGCTGATCCCGGTGCCGGGCCTGTCTCATCCGGTCGGCGACGATGGCGGCAGCGGCCTTCTGGTCCCCAATATCCGTTATGACCGGGTCAATGGCTTCGAGGTCGCGGTCCCCTATTATCTCAAGCTCGCGCCCAATCGCGATCTGACCGTCACGCCGCACGTCTACAGCGATTCACTGCCGATGATCGAAGGCAATTTCCGCCATCTCTACGATCGCGGTGCCTATCAGATCACCGGCTATGCCACCTATGGTAGCCGGTCGAGCGGCATCACGCCGACCGATTCGCAAAAGGATATCCGCGGCGCGATCGACGCCAGCGGCGGCATGCAGCTGTCGCCCGAATGGAGCGTCAACGGCTCGATCCGGGTCGCCACCGACCGCACCTTCCTGCGCCGCTACGACATCAGCCGCGACGACCGGCTGCGTTCAACCCTGGGCGTCCAGCGGATCGGCGAGAACAGCTATTTCTCGCTCGCCGGCTGGGCGGTGCAGACGCTGCGCGTCGACGATCCCCAGGGCCAGATGCCGATCGCCCTGCCGGTCATGGATTATCGGCTGCGGATGAAGGACCCGCTGCTGGGCGGCCAGATGCAGTTCCAGGCCAATACGCTGGCGATCACCCGGACCGAGGGGCAGGACACCCAGCGCGCCTTTGCCGCGTTCGAATGGAATCTGCGCAAGCTGACCGGCCTTGGCCAGGAAGTGAATTTCACCACCTATCTGCGCGGCGACGTCTATCACAGCAGCAACAATCTGCTGACCGACACGATCAGCTATGCCGGCGATCCGGGCTGGAAGGCGCGCGGCATCGCCGCCGCCGCGGTCGACATGCGCTGGCCCTTCATGGGTGAGGCGTTCGGCGGCGTGCAGCGCATCGCCCCGCGCGTCCAGATCGTCGCCTCGCCGCACCTCGCCAACCTGTCGGTGCCCAATGAGGATGCCCGGTCGGTCGATCTGGAGGACAGCAACCTCTTCGCGCTCAACCGCTTCGCGGGCTATGACCGGTTCGAGGATTCGAGCCGCATCACCTATGGCCTGGAATATAATCTGGCGCTGCCCGACTTCACGCTCGACGCCAATGTCGGCCAGAGCTACCGGCTCGACAACCGCGCCAGCATCCTGCCCGACGGCACCGGCCTGTCCGACCGCATGTCCGACATCGTCGGCCGCTGGACCATCCGCTACAAGGATTTCGTCAGCTTCACCCAGCGCTTCCGGGTCGACAAGGACAATCTGGCGGTCCGCCGGAACGAGGTCGACGCGACCGTGGGCAGCAAGAAGACCTATGCCCAGATCAGCTATCTGCGCCTCAACCGCAACGCCAATATCACGCTGGAGGATCTGCAGGACCGCGAGGAACTGCGCCTGGGCGGCCGCATCCAGTTCGCCCGCTTCTGGTCGGTGTTCGGCTCGACCGTCATTGATCTTACCGGCGCACAGGAAGATCCGGGCACCACGGCCGACGGCTATGAGCCCGTGCGCCAGCGCCTCGGCGTTGCCTATGAGGATGATTGTTTGACGCTGGGCTTTACATGGCGGCGCGACTATCAGACCAACGGTGACGCGCGCGCCGGCAACAGCTTCCAGCTGCGGCTGGCTTTTCGCAATATTGGCATATAAGGAACTGCCTTCCCGCCGTCCGCTCAGGACCGGTTAAGGCGGAACGGGGCATTGGCTCCCGACCGTATTGGAGATTTTTGCCGACGATGCTTTCTGTCGTTTTCTCGCCCAAATCCGTTCGCTCGGGCCTGCGCACCCTGCTTCTGTCCACCGCCCTTCTGGGCATGGCGGCACAGACCGTGTCGGCCCAGGCCGTCGACGATGACGCCGATCAGGGCCTGAATCTGCCCAAGGATGTCACCATCTTCGGCAAGAATGATCCCAATGTCCGCAAGGCGACGGCGATCGTGAACGGCCGCATCATCACCGGCACCGATGTTGACCAGCGCCTGGCCCTGATCATCACCGCCAATGGCGGCAAGGTGTCGGCCGAGGAAAAGGAACGGCTGCGCGTCCAGGTTCTGCGCAACCTGATCGATGAAACGCTGCAGATCCAGGAAGCGGCGGCCAACGACATCAAGATCGATCCGGCCGAAGTGAACCAGAGCTATGAGCGCGTTGCGGCCAATTTCCGCAAGTCGCCGCCCCAGTTCGACCAGTATCTGCGCGAACAGGGCAGCTCGGCCAGCAGCATCAAGCGCCAGATCGAGGGCGAACTGGCCTGGAGCCGCCTGCTCCGCCGCAACATCCAGCCCTTCGTCAACGTTTCCGAAGACGAAGTGAAGTCGGTGGTCGATCGCCTCAACGCCGCCAAGGGCAGCGACGAAGTGCGGATCAGCGAAATCTATCTGTCCTCGACGCCGGAAAACCGTGACCAGATCACGGCCAACGCCCGCAACATCATCGAACAGATCAAGCAGGGCGGCAGCTTCGCCGCCTATGCCCGTCAGTTCTCCGAAGCTTCCACCGCCGTCGTCGGCGGCGATCTCGGCTGGGTCCGCCCCAGCCAGCTGCCGACCGAACTGGCGCAGGCCGCCACCGAATTGCAGGTCGGCCAGCTCGCCGGCCCGATCGAGACGGTGGGCGGCATGTCGATCATCTACGTGATGGACAAGCGCAAGGTGCTGACCGCCGATCCGCGCGATTCGCTGCTCAGCCTCAAGCAGCTGTCGGTCCTCTTCCCGGCCGGCACCAGCAAGGAAGCCGCTAGCCAGAAGGCCGCGACCTTCGCCGCCGCGGTCAAGGAGATCAAGGGCTGCGGCCAGGCGAACGAGATCGGCGCCCGCATCGGCGCCGACGTGGTCGACAATGACAATGTGAAGCTGCGCGACCTGCCGCCCCAGCTGCAGGACATCCTGGTCAATCTGCAGGTCGGCGAATCCACCCCGCCCTTCGGCTCGATCAACGATGGCGTCCGCGTCCTGATCGTCTGCGGCCGCGACGAGCCGCAGTCGGCCAACGCCCCCAATCCCGAACAGATCCAGGCCCAGTTGGAAGAGGAACGCGTCAACAAGCGCGCCCGCATCTATCTGCGCGATCTTCGCCGCGATGCCGTTATCGAATATAACTGATCCGGGCAGCCTGCCGCCCTTCGCCGTCTCGCTCGGCGACCCGGCAGGCATCGGACCGGAAATCGTTGCCAAGGCGTGGGTCATGCGCGAAGCGCGTGGCCTGCCCACCTTCTTCGCCGTCGGCGATGCCGCATCGCTGCGCGCGGTGTGGCTCGGCCCGGTCGAGATCGTCGGATCGCCCGAGGAAGCCGCGCAGGTGTTCGATCGCGCCCTGCCCTGCATGCAGGTGGCCGAAGCGGGCGAGATCGTGCCAGGCACGCCCAGCATCGACGGCGCCCGCACCGCTTTCCAGGCACTGGAGGTCGCGGTCGGCCTTGCCCGCACCGGATCGGCCGCCGGCATCGTCACCGCGCCGGTCGGCAAGGAACAGCTGTACGGCGTCGGCTTCACCCATCCGGGCCAGACCGAGTTCGTCGCCGAACGTTGCGGCGTCTCGGCCCAGAACGCGGTCATGATGCTCGCCGGCCCGTCGCTCAAGGTGGTGCCGATCACCATCCATATCGCGCTGGCCGATGTGCCTTCGGCACTGACCATCGATCTGATCCGCGCCCGCGCTCTCACCACGGTAAAGGGGTTGCAGCGCAATTTCGGCATCGCTCGTCCTCGCCTCGCCGTCGCCGGCCTCAACCCGCATGCCGGGGAAAATGGCGCACTCGGCCGCGAGGAGATTGAGGTGATCCGCCCGGCAATCGAGGCACTGCGCGCCGAAGGGATCGACATTGTCGGCCCGCTGGCGGCCGACGGCATGTTCCATGCCCGCGCCCGCGAAGCCTATGACGCGGCGCTCTGCATGTATCATGATCAGGCGCTGATCCCGATCAAGACGCTGAACTTCGATGATGGCGTCAACATCACCCTGGGCCTGCCGATCGTGCGCACCTCGCCCGATCATGGCACCGCCTTCGGCATTGCCGGCACCGACAGCGCCAATCCCGGCGCGATGATCGCCGCCCTCAAGATGGCGGCCGAAGCCGCCCGCGCACGGATTGCCTATGCCGGCTGACGCCCGCCCCACTCTGCCGCCGCTGCGCGACGTGATCGCCGCCCATGGGCTTCAGGCCAGCAAGGCGCTCGGCCAGAATTTCCTGCTCGACGAACAGTTGCTCGACCGGATCGCCGCCATTCCCGGTAGCATCCAGGATCAGCCCGCGTTCGAGGTCGGCCCCGGCCCCGGCGGCCTGACCCGCGCAATCCTGCGCGCCGGCGGCAAGCTGGTCGCGGTCGAGCGCGACCGGCGCTGCCTGCCCGCGCTCGCCGAACTGGAGCTGGCCTTCCCCGGCCAGTTGCGCGTCATTTCCGGCGATGCGATGGAGGTGGACGCCCGTGCCGAGGCCGGCGATGGCGCCCATATCATCGCCAACCTGCCCTATAATGTCGGCACCGCCCTGCTGGTCGGCTGGCTGTCGGCGCTATGGGCGCCGCTGCCCTGGTGGTCCAGCCTGACCTTGATGTTCCAGATGGAAGTGGCCGAACGCATCGTCGCGAAACCGGGCACCGACCATTATGGCCGCCTCGCCGTCCTCGCCCAGTGGCGCAGCGACGCGCGCATTGCCATGAAGGTACATCGCAGCGCCTTCACCCCGCCGCCCAAGGTGATGTCGGCCGTGGTCCACATCACCCCCAAGCCGGCGCCGGAAGGCGTGCAGCTCAAGATCCTCGAACGCCTGACCGCCGCCGCCTTCGGCCAGCGCCGCAAGATGCTGCGCCAGAGCCTCAAGTCCGTCCCCAGCGCGCTCGACGCGCTGGAGGCGATCGGCATCGACCCGCAACGCCGCGCAGAAACCGTCAGCGTCGAAGAATTCGTCACCCTCGCCCGCCAGCTTGGCCAGGCAACCACCAGCGCCTGATTCCGCTACGCCCCCCCAGCAAGGCCCAGAGACGGAGCCGTGATCGAACGTTTCTAGGGTCAGGACTCGTTGATCAAAGCCAAAAGATGACGGTGGCAGCGGGGGCGATGGCGGAGAAGAAGGCTGGCGATTGTACTGACAGAGGGACACTGTGTGGTCGACGAAGCTTTGTGCGCTCTGCAGGAATGCGCCATATCTTCTCGTCCCAGTCGATCTCCTGCCATTTGGCGAGGCGCAACTCCCCTGGCCGCACGAAGACATGCGGCAAAAGTTGCATCGCGATCTTGACGCTCTCGCTACCGCCGTAATCGTCAATTGCCCGCAACAGCGCGCCAAGCTTGCGCGGTTCCAATATGGCAGCTCGATGCGTGACGATCGGTGACATCAAAGCGTCGCCCAGCAAGGCAGCCGGGTCCGACTTGCAAAGCGACATCGCGACACCGTGACGAAACACACGGCTGGCGAAGGCGCGCGTGCGAACCGCAGTCTCCCGTTTACCGGCCTTTTCGATCTTCTTCAAAACGACCATCAGTTCGGCTGGCTCGATTTCGCTGACCGGCCGTCCACCGATCGGATCAGTTAAATGAGAGAGGTACCAGCGTGCCTTCTCGATTGTTGCGGCCGCCTTTTGCCCGCCCACGAATTTCACCTCGATGAAATCTTCGGCGACCGACTGGAAGCTGTTCCCAGCAGCAAGCCTTGCCATCGTCTTTTCCCGCTTGCGCTCATGTAGCGGGTCGCCCCCCTCTCTCACAGCCCGCCGCGCTTCGTCCCGCAGTTCGCGCGCCTGGACTAGCGAAACTTCAGGGGTCACGTCCGTCAATGTGGTGTAATTTCGGTGCTGGCCATCGGGCTGCATTTTCAGGCGGCCTTGGGTGTAATCTGTAGCGGCTGAACCTCCTCGGTTATGGGTGTGGCAAGGGCGGCCATGCCCTCGATCTGCAT